>JAEZBW010000042.1 GCA_023426765.1 Bacillota bacterium | reverse complement strand
ACCCCTATGGGACCGACCAGACCGCAGGTTCCCATTCCGGAGGCAACGGCAGACCCGTTCATCTGCAGTTTGAAAACGCAGGTGGCTATGGGGCCGGTAATGGCACTGGCAACGATTGCCGGAATCCATATCTTCGGGTTGCGGACAATGTTCCCCATCTGCAGCATGGAGGTTCCCAGCCCTTGTGATATAAGCCCCGACCAGCGGTTTTCCCGGAAAGATAACACAGCAAAGCCAATCATGTTGGCACAGCAGCCCGCCAGCGCAGCACCACCGGCCAAACCCGTAATACTAAATGCAGCACAGATGGCAGCACTGCTAATGGGCAGCGTTAATGCCACGCCTACAATAACCGATACAACAATCCCCATAATAAAGGGCTGCTGATTTGTGGCCCACATAATTACCTGACCGGTAGATTTTGCTGCTGTTCCGATAGCCGGCGCAATCAGCAGGGATAACCCCGCGCCTGCAAAAATTGTGATAAAAGGCGTTACCAGAATATCTACTTTTGTTTCTTTTGAAACTGCTTTTCCGATTTCCGCAGCGACGATGGCAATGATGAGCACCGCCAGCGGTCCGCCAGCTCCGCCCAGCCTGTTTGCGGACAGCCCGACAACAGACAGTGAGAATAGAACCAGCGGGGGACATTTCAATGCATAACCAATCGCAATGGCCATCGCAGCGCCTGACATTTCCGAAGCAAAACCGCCGATTTGATTGAAGAAAGGCAGCCCGGCCTGTGTTCCAATCGTATTCAGGATTGTTCCGATCAGCAGCGAGCAAAACAAGCCCTGTGCCATCGCTCCCATGGCATCAATACCGTATCGCTGACCGGAGATCACGATATCTTTTTTCTTTAAAAACTCCCTGACTTTTCCCATAGATCCATCTGTCCTTTCATCATTAATGCCTGGCAGTGCAAGGCTTAATCTGTAAAAATTTCTGCTTCACCGCTTTTGATTGCATGAATCATATCATCCACATCTTTCAACGGCCTTGGAAGCTGTATTCCGCTGTATGTGCGCATTTTTCCCCAGTGGTTGTCGGAACCGGCCGTTTTCAGCAGCTGATAATTGTCGGCATACTCATCGGCGAGCCTGTTTTCAAATTCCTTCCGGCAGGCATTGTTCACCTCGACTGCATCCACCTTGCGGGGCAGCAGCCGGATCATCGCGATATAGTGATCCTCGCGGAACGGATGGGCGTGAACGATAAAGCCTCCGTCACGGCGGGCAAGGTCACAGTATTCCCCGACATCAAGCTCCAGTAAATAGGGATGCTTTAAAAGCCACTCCCGATCCAGGCCGTAGGTTAAAAAGTCGGAGCCCATATAAGAATACTCCCAACCGAAGAAAACGTTCATTCCGATTTTTTTCCCTTCAGCATATGCTTTTTCGTACCCGGCACAAAACAATTCCACTCTCTTTTTCCAGGGAAGATTCCCGGGAACCGTCGTGTTGCCATTCAGAAAATGATCGGTGATAAAGAGGCCACCGTATCCCATTGATTTATAGAAGCGTACCAGCTCTTCAGCCGGTATTGATGCGCATTTGCTGACTTCCGCCGTATGGGCGTGCGTTTCATATCTGTACATATCCCCTGATGTCCTTTCCTTTCGCAGGTTAACCTGCTCCTGCCCTGTTCATATCACAGGAGACCCTTATGGGCCACACTGCTCTTTTCAGGAGCGCTGCAACTGTTGAAGAATACTTTCGATGTTGCCGTTCTGTTCGGTATAATAAAAGCCCTTTTCCACGGCCTGCTTTGCTTTTGCTGCGAGCGCTTTGTTTCCGATGACAATGCTGCCGACCATTTTGCCTTCTCTGAACACGAAAAGTGTATATGTTCCAGGGGCCTCCTTCTCATATTGAATGTATTTGTCATCTTTGGGCATGTATTCTCCAATGCTGAACAAATCCAGCCCCAGTACCTTCAGTGCTGCAGATTTTGGTATCCCTTCAAACTGCGCTTCTTTTCCCAACGCGTTTTGCGCGGCGATTTTTCCCTGAACCTGTGCTGCATTCCACAGTCCGTACAGCGTTCCCTGATGTTCGGTGATATCTCCTGCTGCAAAGATATCTTCCCCGGAGGTTTTCATGCTGTTGTTCACCACCAGGCCTGAGTTCACTTCAAGGCCGGCTTTCTTCACCAGCTGAATGTTTGGACGAATGCCTGCTGTGATGATGACCAGGCGGGCTGGAAAAAGCTCTCCGGTGGATAGCTTTACGCCCGTGCATGCGTCTTCTCCGATAATTTCCTGTATTTTAACATTTTCCCGAACTTCAATTCCGATTTTTTTCAGGTACTCCTTTAAGACTTCAGCACCCTTTTTGTTCAGCTGGCGGGGCATTAACCATTCCAGCCCTTCCAGAACAGTTACGCGTACACCGCTTTTAGCGATGGCCCCTGCGATTTCAAGCCCCAGTAACCCGCCGCCGATGCAGACGACTTCTTCCATGTTTTGAATCGCATCCAGAATATAATCCGCATCTTCCAGGTTTCTTACCGTAATTACATTGGCAAGATCCTTCCCGGCAATGGGCGGTACGAAAGGATATGCGCCGCTGGCAATGATCAGCTTATCATACCCAATTTTACTGCCGTCGGAAAATACCACCTGCTTGTCAGCTTTAAGAATCTCTGTTACTTCCATGCCGGTGATCAGCTTTATTTTTTTCTGTTCATAAAAGCTTTCCGGATGGATGATCAGGCTTTCCCTTTTAATCTCTCCGGCAAGATATCTTGAAAGACTCAGGCGATAATACGGCAGCAATGCTTCCGCACAAATCAGCGTGATGTCAGCGCTGACTGAATTTTTCCGGATTTCTTCGGCGCAGGCTACACCGGCTATGCCGCCGCCAATGATGACGAACCTTTCGGAACCGCTGTTTGCTTCCTGCGGGTTTTGCTGGCCTGAAGCTTCAAACATGTCACCGTCTACTCCGCAAACCGGGCAGCTTTCCGGCGGTTCGGGGCCTTCATGGATATATCCGCAGACCTTGCAGATCCAGGTGGTTGTTTCCTGGTTCGGTTTGGTCGGCTGTGTCTGGACGATTTCAAACTCTGACGACGGCACACCGCAAGCCGGACAGCTTTCTGGCGGCTCATCCCCAGTGTGAATATAGCCACAAACAAGGCACTTGTATGTTTTCATTCGTTTATACCTCCGATTGGTTTTCTCAGTCCGCTATAGCTTTGGCAGCAGCTGCATGCAGTTGCTGCACAGGTGACGGATCAGCTTTATAATTAATGATGACATTATACCATAAATATGAAAGAACTGTTTACCTGATATTGTTTTTCTTATCAACTGCGGATATGCGTTGTGACTGTTCACTCTCAAGCTGAACAAGCGCCATACACAAAAAGGCTGCCAG
>JAEZBW010000028.1 GCA_023426765.1 Bacillota bacterium | reverse complement strand
TTTGGCCTTGGCCAAGGCCTCCAACTTCCCCGCGAGCTCCTTCAAGCTCGTAGGTGCAAAAGCCGGAGTTTGCGCCTCTCGCCCATTCCACCAGGCCGCAAGACTTGCCTGTGGGTCAGTGTCGATCAGGACACATGGACCATCTCCGGCCCGCTCGGCCATCACAGCCAGGTGGGCAGCCAGGGTGGTTTTCCCCGCACCACCTTTCTGGCTAGCAAGAACTATGGTTTTCAATTTTTCGTCCTTTCAGTCTAGTTGGCTTTCGGTTAAAAACGAACTAACGATAACCATATCGCGCGATGCGTGCAAGCCCAAAAGCACGAAAAAACGAAAAGCAACTATTTGTTGATAGAGCAAAGAATTCCAAGGGGCCATAGGTTCTGATCGCCCAACCAATCAACGACAACCCAGAGACCCAATGGCCTAATTGACAGCTTTTTAGCCAGCTTAGCGCTTAACGCACCTGGAATCCAAAAGAATGAGCACCGCCCTATAAATACTGGCATAGCCAATCGGGCTTATGTAGTAAAAAAATCGGCAATAGAGTTTTACATTGATTTACTTATAGCCTATATGAGGTCCTGGCTTGTTTTGAAAAGTATTTGAAACGAGTGTTTTCACCATCTTTGGCGTGGCAGCCGCTATCCCAAGCGGGGGGCGTTACAACTGGCTGAAATTATTATTTTCTGGATGTCTGTGAAAGATTTTTAGTATGCATCTTAGCGTCAGCGCTGACACTTTGTACAGCTAGACCCACCATGCAAGGCGTTCGAGGTGACGCTCACAAAACACCGGCGGGAAGCCGAAGGGGAATAACATGAGCGGCATATTGGCATCACTGACAAAATGGTTTTCAGAGCGCCCCCAGTGGCTCCAGACTGCGGCCACTCGGTTACTTCAGCAGTCTGAGCTTACTGACAACGATGTCTCTGAGCTCGCAACCTTGTGCCAGCAAGAAGCTGAAGGGACGCTGTCCCAAACGACTTGCTCCTTTCCTGCTACTGCATTGTCCCAGGGCGCAGCAGGCACAGTGCGTTTGTGTTCAATCAGCGAAGTTGAAGGAATAAACGCCCTTGCTCCGAAAAAGCAACTAGAGTTTGGCAAGGGCAATATCACAATTGTTTATGGTAACAACGGATCGGGCAAATCTGGTTACGTTAGACTTCTCAAGCATGTATGTGGAGCACGGGAGACAGGAACCCTTCATCGCAATGTTTATAAGCCCGGTTCGACCGTACAAAAAGCATGCATTTCATTTGAGCAGGACGGTGTATCAAAGACTCATACATGGTTGGGACAAGGAATTTGCGACGAACTCAGCACTGTTGATATTTTCGACACCTCGTTTGGAAAAGTGTTTGTCAGCAGTGAAGATGAAGTTAGCTACGAGCCGCCGATTTTATCGTTCTTCAGCGCACTTATCTTCGCATGCGAAAAGGTCGCATCGGCCTTGGACGCCGAAGCTAACAGACACCAATCCAAAAAACCAAATATCTCGGTTGACAAGAAGGTAACTCCTGAAGGCACCTGGTACGAAGCCATTAGCGCTAAGACAAAAAACCAGGATATTGACAAGCATTGTACATTCAACAGTGTTGACGAGATCAAAATGCAAACACTGCAACAACGCCTCACCGAACAGGCACCGGCGGAAAAAGCGAAGCAGCTGAAAAAGCAGAAAAACCACATCGACACTCTGGTCCAGGATGCTCAAAAATATCTGAATCAACTATCGGACGAGAATTGCCGACGGATCATCGCTGCCAAGAAGAAGTCGATCCTAAAGAGGATTGCAGCAGATACGGCGGCTGAGAAGGTATTCTCCGGCAGCGAGCTGGAAGCCATCGGATCAGATGTCTGGAAAGAACTTTGGGAAGCAGCCCGGAGTTACTCCGTATCGGCCGCTTACAAAGAGGCTGATTACCCGAATGTTGCTGACGGTTCCCGCTGTGTCCTGTGTCATCAGACCTTGACCCAGGAGGCCAAGGAGCGGTTAGTCTCCTTCGAAAACTTCGTTAAGGGCGAAATACAGAAAGCTGCATCGGATGCAGCCAAGGAATACGATGCTGCTAGTCAAACTATTGAGGTGCTACCGACATCGGAAACGCTTAAAACACGGATCGATGCGGCTGGCATTCCACTGGATGAAGTCGCCAGCCAGTTGACGGATTTCTTTGCTCAATTGCAGGCTAGAAAAGACCTGCTTCCTGAGATCGATTCCGAAGAAGCCATTCCCGATCCTCCGCTCTCCCCGAAATGGATCGATGAAGCCAACGTCCAGTCAAAAAGCCTCGGTGAACTCGCGGCCAAATACGACGAAGACGCCAAAAGCGACAATCGAGAGGAGATCAAGGAGAAGCTGAACTGTCTACAAACCAGAAAGTGGTTGTCTGAGAACCGCGCCGCCATTGATGAAGAAGTCGCCCGCTTGAAGCTACTAAATCAGATTCAGGAGGCTAAGAAGTCCACCAACACCAAAGCACTGTCCCAGAAGAAAGGAGAACTGGCAGAAGCTTTGATCACAGATGCGTTCGTGCATCGGTTCAATGCGGAACTCAAGGCCCTTGGCGCGTCTCAAGTGAAGGTCGAGCTCGTGAAATCAAAAGTCTCCAAAGGCCGCGTCCTTCATAAGCTCCAGCTTCGAGGAGCCTCTCAAAATGGGCTCACCGATGTCTTGAGTGAGGGAGAAAATCGGATCGTTTCCATTGCGGCATTTTTGGCCGACGTCACCGGCAAGAGCAACCAGGCTCCATTTATCTTCGACGATCCAATATCCTCGCTTGACCAAAGCTATGAGGAAGCCGTGGTTCAAAGGTTAATCGAGTTGTCTCAGGATAAACAGGTCATTGTCTTTACTCATCGCCTGTCTTTGCTGGGAACAGTCAAGCATTATTCCGACAAAAAATCAATGAAACTAGATGTTGTGAGCATTCGCTCTGCGGACTGGGGTACAGGAGAGCCAGCCCCCATTCCACTTTCACAGAGTGATATCAAATCCTCCCTGAATACACTCATGAATAAACGGCATCAAGAAGCAAAGAAGGCTAGCGAGAACGGAGACTTTGAGCTTGCCGAAATCCTACTGAAGTCGATATGCAGTGACTTCAGAACGCTAGTAGAGCGGTCGATTGAAAATGATCTACTATGTGGGGTGATTCAAAGATTCCAACGACCAGTCCACACGTTGAAGCTCAAGGAGCTAGCTAAATTGAAGGACGCCGATTGCAATTTCCTTGATTCGCTCATGACCAAATACTCAGGGTTTGAACACTCGCAGCCAACAGAATCGCCTGTTGAGCTGCCGAACCCAGACGATCTTTTGGCCGATATGACTTCATTGAAAGACTGGCGTGAAGGATATGCGAAGCGCCCCACCGCTATTGCGGTTTGGTAGTAGTATGAGAGTTTTCCACACCTTCGACTGCACATTGGACACAGTCATTTTGGCAGAAAACACTACAAGGGGTTCGAGACTTTTCTTACCAGGCAGCCGGCGGAGACGATTCAGCAGAACGAAATTGACGCACTGCTAGTGGCAGGCGATATCATTGACACCAGTACTCCGAACAATCGCGCCCAAGAGCTCTACTACCGTTCCCTATGCCGGGCGGCCGCCACATTCTGTCGGTATGTTGTTGTAATCATAAACAACCACGGTTTACCACTCTTTCTCAATGCTGTTAACGAGCTGCTCAACGCACCAGGGGTCCACGTTTTTCAAACTGTGGGATTGTAATTCTGCGCAAGACGACGAAGGAAGGTGGCTCGACTGATGCCTGCGGCCCGGGCCGCAGAGGCTTTGGAATGGCCTTCAGCCAGGAGGCGCTGAGCAAGTTTGATCTTGGCGTCGTCGACCTTGGGTCTACCAGGCATGTTGCCCTTGGCCCTGGCCACGGCCAAGCCATCACGAGTTCGCTCGGCAATAAGGCAGCGTTCAAAGTCTGCCAGTGCAGCAAAAACATGGAAGACCAAGGAACCAGCTGCCGACGTGGTGTCGAGTTGCTCTTCCAGGGATTTGAAACCTACCTTGAGAGACTTAAGGCGGTCCATGATCTCTAGGAGTTCCCGCATGGAGCGCCCCAAGCGATCAAGGCGTACCACACAGAGGGCATCCCCCTCTCGCGCAAAGGCCAGCATTTCGGCCAAGCCCGGACGGTCGAAGCGCTTTCCACTCATGACATCCTGGTAGACACGCTCAGCTCCAGCTTGCTTTAAACGTATAATCTGGGAGCTAATGTCTTGCTTATCAGTGCTAACTCTTGCGTATCCAATTATCATTTATCGTTCTCTATAGCTCTGCATGAATTAAATCTTTTCAAAAACAAGGTGATTGCCGACTCAAAGCTCCAAGTCATTGCCTAGCCGTCTCTCTTCTCTCTTCGCTCTCTCAAGTTCTTTTGAAAATTCCTCCATAGCCATGTCCGGAGCTTCGCTCAATACGTTTTTCGACACTTCAATTGGCATGACATATTTTTCTATGTTGTTTTTGTACTCACTCCGCAATGTCCTGATTCTATCAATTGCCAACGGCAGTTTTTCGATGACGTCAGGACTCAGGCGATTCAACGTCAAGTTATCTTTCTCAATAGCTGCAGCAACATCAAAAATATCTCTAATAGTAAACTGAGAGGCGCGATGAAAAATTTTCTTAGACAAAATCTCCTTTGGCGTTTCAATTCTTATGACTTGCTCAAAGCCTTTATGCGAAAAGTCATACAACAACACGGGGCTATCTTCAAACGTTCTGCTAACTAAAAAATCAATTTCACCTATTTCGTATTTTACCAACTTAATATAATGCCCAGGCTGTTGCCACTCATCACAAATACGTCTAGTCCGTTCATTGGTGCTAGGAGCCAAAAGCCTTAGCGCTCTTGCATTTTCAAAAAAAATATCAACGTCTTTACTTAGCCTGTGACCAATTGACAACATCAACGCTGTCCCGCCACCTAAATCCCATTCTAGTTCTTTTGGCAATTCATCTAATGCAGGAATCGCAGCCAGAAACAAGTCCTTCCAAGAGTTCACAGCACTATTTTGCCATTTCATGAACCCAACTCCTCGTCTTTGAAGAATTTGCATAGCGATTATAAAGGATTTCAAGAGCCTGAAAACTTGTTGCTCCAGACAGAACGAGATTATGGATGAGCTCAACCGGAGACTCTTGAAGAAAAATTTTTACATGACAAGCCCATTTTTCATCACTTACGCCAGACATTAATATCTTTTCAAACTGTCCATCTGATATTTCAATTGGCAGTGACGTATTAATGCTTCTCGTCGCAGAGCGTATATACCTATTCACTTCTTCACCTCCATAGCGAGGGTCTGGGCGTGAAGTTCTGACGGCATCGCCTCAAAAACGGTCGTTTTTGCGCCGACATCGAAGCGGCCCACACACGGCGGCTTTTGGATGTGTCAAAAACGTATCAAAACAGTAGCTATGCTTCAAAAATCAGTCAACCCTTTTTGAGACATTCCGGGATACCTAAAGG
>JAEZBW010000726.1 GCA_023426765.1 Bacillota bacterium | reverse complement strand
GGTGGTCATGAAGCTGCAGCCGGCCCCGAAGGGCGCGGCCGTGACCTCGAAATCGTCGGTGATGAAGGTGGCCAGGTTGGCCAAGCCGGTCAGCGTCTCGCCCCGGGCGAAGAAGGTGACAGTCTCGGGCGTTTCGTTCGGGCCGAAACGGTTGACGGGTTTGAAGACGCAGTACTTGGCCGGGGCCGGGCGTGGGGCGATCTCGGTGAAAAAGCGGCGGGCCGAGGCCGGGGAGGGCAGGTAGCGTTCGCCGGCCACGGGCGTGCCGGGGATGCCGGTGGAGATGTAGCAGGCGATGAAGTCGAGCTGGGGCTGGTGGAAGCCGAGGTAGAACGAGCCGCCCGGGCAGCCGTAGCGGTCGGCGGCGAACCAGGCTGCCTCGCCTTTGCGCCGGGCCAGCCAAAGTTTGCCCAGGACGCAGGAAAACGAGCCCCAGATCGCGCCCCAGTCAAGGGTTCCGGCCTGTTCGGCCTCAATGGACAGGGGCGGGCCAGCATTGGGGGCGAAGCCGGAGGTCGGTTCGTCGTTGGTGTAGAACATGCCGTAGGGCGTTTCGGGCAGGCCCAGGGCGTCAAGCAGTCCGGCCAGGGCGTCGGTGGGGGCGGTTTCGGGCATGGCGCGTTCTCCGGTGGCGGTTTGCGCCGGGTTGCCTAGGGGCGCGGCCGGCGCGGGCGGCGAAAGGCCAGGAAGCTTCCCTTGAGGAACCGGGGGGCGAGCAGTTGCCAGGGGGCGCTGGTCGCTCCTTGCGGCAACACATGATGCCAGGCAAAGCCCCGGGAGCGGTAGTGGGCCTTGGCCTTGTCGATGCAGCCGGCCTGGCGGGCGGCGTGCAGGGCGGCGTCGCGTTGGCAGCGAGAGCCGGCCATGGCGTCGAAGACCCGGGGATCGAAACCCCGCCGGGCCAGGATGCGGCGCACCCGTCGGGCCTCGGCCAGCCGGGACAGGGCGTCGCAGACCGAAAGCATGGCTCCGCCGGCCGAAGCGCCGGCCATGACCAGGGCGGCCCGGATGGAGGCCGTGCAGAAAAGCCCCAGCCACAGGGCGGAGAAAAGCCCCAGGGCGACGGCCACGGTCATGGGCAGGGGCGCGGCGGCGAGAAGGCGTACGACTTGGATGGACACGACCCTCTCTGGGTGGCCGAGGAACCCAGGCCCTGTCAAGACCCCTTGACAGGCGACGGGATTTTCGGTGCAAGCCAATCATGACCCCCTGGAGGTGAGGCCATGAATCGTTGGGGAATGGGCACCATGCTCTACCGCGCCACCATCTGCTACGGCTTGCTCGCCATCGTCTACGACGCCATCCTGATCGAATCCTTTTGCGACCGTCTGATCCCTGAACGGCTGGCTCTGGCCGTGGGCGGCGTGCTGCTCACGCTGGGCTTTGTGGTGTACGCCCTGGGCACGTTTTCGGTGTACAAGGCCCTCGACGCCGGACAACTCGCCACGCGCGGCATTTTCGCCGTGGTGCGCCATCCGCTCTACGCCGCCTGGGTCTGGTGCATCGTGCCCGGGCTGGCGCTCATGCAGGGCACGCTGCTGGCCCTTTTGACCCCAATGGTGGCGGCGATGTTCTATTGGCTGTGCATTCCCCATGAAGAGGCCTGGCTGCTGTCGCGGTTCGGCGAGCAGTACCGGCAGTATTGCCGCAACGTGGGCGGCATTGTGCCGAAGTTGTCGCGCGGGAGACAGCCCCAGGCGGGTTGAAAAACGGCCGGCGTCGGCCTGCGAGGGGCGGCGGAGATTGGCGATGGACCGTCGGCCCGGCGGGGAATGCCCGGCTCGGGACCCGGGGCCGTTTGCTGGACAACACGGGCCGGGTCCACGAAAAGCGCGGCGGGCGCTGCGTGGGCAACACTCTCGAAGAATATATTCCCTCAATAATGCAGGCGTATTGTCTAAGGGCCGTGACGCTAGACTCGCAGCGACAGCATGGTCGGGCCGGAGGCGGTCTGGGCCGTGGTCGCGGCGGCCGTGGCGTAGCCGGCCAGGGCTTGGCGGCGGGTGTAGGCGTTTGGCGGGGGCGTTTCGCCAAGGGCCGGCGTTTCGGCCAACAAGGCGCTGGCGGCGGCGGCGTCCAGGGCGTCGACGAAGCTGGTCTGGGCTGACGCGCCCGAGAGGTCGAATTCGTAATCCGTGGCCGAGTAGCGCAGGGAAAAGGGGCCGAACGAGAGGCCGGCCTCGCGGTTGATGATCTTGCCGGGCACGCGCGGCGCGGCGGGCGTCAATCGAGACGCCTCGCGCTGGTAGGCCCCTATGGGCGATGCGGCGGCAATGGCGGCCATGGGCGGACTCCGGGCGCAAATGCGCCACGCGACGGGGACACGAGCGTGCCTGCCCTCGCGGCCCCGAACTTCGGGGACCGGCTCCGTCCATGGAGAAAGGTAACGTAACTGTAAGGCGCTTTGGCCGTCGTGGCAAGGGGAGCGCGGCCTGGCGGAGGCTTAATCCGTAAAGCAGCCGGCCAGCCTGGGGTCGTCGTCCATGATGGCCCGCACTTCGCCCCGGCAGTCGCGCAGCGACAGCACCGTGAAAAAATCGTCCTTGATGGTCGGGGCGCGTTTCACGGCCTCCTGCCACTCCTGCCGCGAAAACGGATCGGCTCGCACGGCCGCGAAAAAGCCGGTGGTCTCGAAAAGCCGGGCCAGGCTTTCGGTCTGGCCGCCGCCTTGCAAACGGCTGACGATGTAGCTGGCCAGGCCGACCTGCAGGCCGTGGAGCCGGGGCCGGGCCGAAGTCGCGTCCAGGGCGTGGGAAATGAGATGTTC
>JAEZBW010000714.1 GCA_023426765.1 Bacillota bacterium | reverse complement strand
TGGAGCGAACTATTTGAGAGCTTTATGCATAAAGCCAGAGCTCTGGAAACAACTCAAAATTATATATACCTTTATGGGTCATTCAGTTATATAAACTATGCCGCAGGAATCCAAAATACTGTTCTGTAATGCTTTTTACATGCCTTCATCCGCTTCTACAACCATACAATCCCGCCAGTACACCGTTAAAATCCGCCACTTTTCTTACAATGGATGAATTTTTATGTTCGCTGGCGGTTCCATAACAATCCTTTTCAGCAATCTCAACGCATCCTCCGTCGAAATATGCCGGTATGTGATGTTCTTCAACAGAATTCTATCTGATGTATTGGTTTATTCCCTGTTAATGTTTACCTATACTATTTCAAAGGAGGTCATATACAGATGACAGAACATGAACGTGAACAGATCGCAAACCAGAGGTTACAATTGATCGCACCGATTATCAAACACCCGGATGGTGTGCTCTCCCGTGGACAACGCTATGAAATCATCAATCAAATTGCCAAAGGTGAGTTTCCAGGGTTATCAAAAACCGGCGAAGAGATTGGCGTGCGCACATTGGAACGTTACCTGAAGCTTTTCAAAGAAGGAGGCAAAGGAGCCTTGAAGCCCATGCAAAGGGTACGTTCCAGTTCCATCTCAAGGAACTATCTGAAGGCTGCGGTCGATCTCCGCAAGGAGAACCCTTCCCGAAGCATTCATCTCATCATTACCATGCTGGAAGAATCGGGGCGTGTACCCAAAGGTATTCTTAAGCCCAGTACGGTTTATGATTACTTCACAAAAGAGAAACTCACCCGTCCGGCTTTGGGTACGAAGAACGGTCATTACACACGTTATGGGGCCATGCATCGTGCGGAAATCCTTCAGGGTGATGTCCATTACACCCTTAAATTACCGGATCCAACGCAACCGGGCCGTGAAAAACAGGTTTACCTCTTCGCATGGCTGGACGATTTTTCACGTCTGGTTTCTGGTCGGTTCTACTGGAAGGAATCACGGCCGGCATTGGAAGACTCCTTAAAGAAGTGGATCCTGACCTATGGGGTTCCAGAAAGTTGCTATTGCGACTATCCCGAAGAAAAAACTATGCCGAAAGTTTTTTGAACTTCTCACAGTTAACAGAAACCGCTGAGAATCTTCGGCATAGTTTATGCAATTATAAACGATAAAGCTGTGCAAGAGTATTTGGATCCATCCATCTTTTTTCAGCAACATTGTTCTTGGCATTAGAAAGTGATTTTGCCAAAGTATCTAATGTTACAAATGCATAGAATCCTGATGTAGTAGAAATATTTTCATGTCCTAACAGTTGCTGTATATGTGTCAGTGGAACGCCATTCTGATACAAATCCATTGCACGAGTTTTTCTGATCATATGGCAGTGTGAATCAGATGGCATAGATATTTCCTTTGTGCTGCATAGTAGTACATACCGTTTTATCATCTTTTCTAATGTATCAGTTGAGAGTTTGTGTATTTTTCCGTATGTTTCGGTATAAAACAGTGGATTATTATTACTTCCTGTCAAATGAAATTCCTTCAAATACCGAACAAGATGTTGCTTTGTTTTAGCCAATATAGGGATATTTCTGTACTTTCCACCTTTGCCATAGACAGTAAGATAGGGAACTTGTGCTTCTAGATGTAAACTGTTTATGCATAAATCAAGTATCTCCTGGACTCTTATAGCTGTATCATACATTAAAATCAACATCATTTGATTGCGTCGTTCGCTCTTTTTAGAATAATTTGGTGCAGCTAACAATGCTTGCATCTGGTATTTTTCAAAGTATTCAATTGTATTTATATTGACCTTCATCCCCTTTATGGTGCGAGCATTAAGATAAAGTGGAATTATTCTATCATCCTCTGCTGATGCATACTCCAACAAAGAGTGGATTGCAGTAAGACGTAAGTTAACAGTTTTCAGAGCAAGCTTTTTTTCATTTATTAACCAGTCCATAAAATCCTTTAAATTTTGACGTGAGAAATCTTCAAAAGATACTTCCTTCCGTCTAATCTGTTTATTCTCCTCAAGATAATCAATAAACAGATTAATCCCTGCCCGATACGCACTAATTGTATTATTACTGGATTTCCTAATATCGGGAAGATAATGATTAATGTACTCCTTCGAAATTGACCAAAAATCAATCGCCTTTTGCTTATTCTTCATATGGCACCTCCGGAATGATATCTTCTGAAAATAAAGACATTTCCTGATAGGTTGGAAAGAATTCAGGAACAAAGTGAAAATAGTACAAAGTGCTTTTTATAGAATTATGTCCCATATACCTCATGAGATATGGAAGCATGATGTTTAAATCCAGTCCTTCGCGTGCCCATTTATTAAGATTGTAATAAGCGAAATGATGTCGGAAATCATATACCGTTGGGATAATATCACTATTAAAGTCAGGAAATGCTTGAAACCAGAACTTATGAAAATTTCTGTTTAACATACCACTTGAATAATGGGTATCAACTCTATAAGGGAAAAAGTATCTTCTGTCTGGAAATACTTGACTAATTGTGGTTTCGTAATCTTTTAGATAAGCAGACAGTTCTTCGCTAATGAATATTCTTCTGCTTTTCGGACCCTTCGATTGTATAATATCCATGTATTTATGTTCTATATTCACATTTTCACATAAAAGGGTGGTTGTTTCCTTACATCTCAGCCCACAACAATAAACTAACCTAAACATGGCTGGTAGAACTATTTCTCGACCTTGAAATGAATCATGAGACTTAATACTGTCACACTCTGCAAAGATCTTATTGATTTCCATTCGGTTAAAAAAATATGGAGGCTCAGGATGCATTTGCGGATTTCTTTTTGCTGGAACAATAAATGCATCTGAAAATCCCTGTAATTGAAGATATCGGCTGAATTCTCGCAACACAGCAACACAGTTATATAAAGTACCTGGTGCATCTGACATAGTATTGATAAAAGCTAATATACTGTTTTTATCTGGGATACTGCAATTAGCAGATGTTTTTTCAGTAAATGATACATAGTTCATTAGGCAATAACTTTGTGTTTCATACACATAGCCTAAACTTTTTTTATACACCACAAATGATTCCGCTTTTGTTCTTAGTGGAATTTGACTACATAACATCACATTCACCCCCTCTTGGAAGAGGTAATGTACATTCTGCAAGTTTGAGATCATCTGTCGTTATATACCTCATAGAATTATCTGGATTACTATGGCCCAAAGCTTCTGAAATAACAGGCAAAGGAACACCTTGCCTCAGCAGTCTTGATGCAGTACTATGACGAGTAATACGCGTTCCGTAAATACGACCATTGGATTCTACTCCTGCATTATTGGCTATTCTAAATAGAATTCTATAACACGCGGCATGAGATTTTATTGGTGCAAATGGTGCTTCAAAACGTAAAAATATATAGTCACTTTGGGAAACTGGTCTTTCATTGAGAAGATAATCAGCAAGAGAATTTCCAATTGATTCATTCAAAGGTAAAACCAAAGGTTTTCCAGTCTTTTCTTGAATAAGACAAATCGCATTGTGTTCCCAGTCGATATCCCTAAGTTTTAGGTTACAGATATCAACGGCTCTTAAGCCTGTTTCAAGTGCAATAAAAGATATCGTTTTATCTCTTGAACTAATTGGAGCATTCTCAAGGTATTGAATCATTCGCTGATATTCTTGGTCATTATATACTTTAAGAATATCATGTTTTTTTGGCAGATGAACTGGTATTTCTTTTACAAAGGGCTGAGTGTGTTCTGTTAATTGTAGAAAAAGCTTTAAACCAGGCACATGTGAACCTAAGCTTGTTGAGGAATAATGCTCCTGAACCACGACAACAATAAATGTTACAACATCACCATTCTGAATTTCATGAGTAGATTGATATCCTTTATCACTGAGATATCGTAGAAAATATCCAACAAATCTATGATACCCATCACGAGTATTAGTTTTTAATCCTCTAGATAACATCATTTCATCAAACTTTAAAAACATAGTATTAAAATCTTGTGATTTAAAACTTTCAGCAGGTGCACCGGAATTGATGCTCCAGTCTACTACACCTGTTCTGATGAATGATTCAATAAACCGAATGATTCTGCAATGGTAACAATATCTTGAATGGCAGTATTCGTTTGTTTCTGGATGATTTGTATCCGCTATGAATACAAGTCCTAAATTTGTAGAATATACTTCTTCCTTTCTGCTGTCAGCCAATTTTTGCAGTCTGGAAAAAATACCTCTATAGATTCGTATTGTGCCTTCTGCAAAGCCTGTGTCTACCATGATCTGAATTATGGCATTAATTAAGTCCGTTAATTTCATTGGTTTTCTCATATGACCACCTCCTGGTAAGATGGTCTCAAAGAATGAGTGCAAGTTCAAGAAAAACTATGCCGAAGATTCTCAGCGGTTTCTGTTAACTGTGAGAAGTTCAAAAAACTTTCGGCATAGTTTTTTCTTCGGGATAGTCTATGTAATAAATGAGAGGAGAAGTGTATAAAAGTGGAACCATACTACACTGCATACGAAAATCGTTATCAAATAGTTTATGAAGCTGGAGCAGAGCGCTGGGGGCATTCTCCTGATGATGAAGAATTAATCTCAACATTGACAGCATGGGTTGAAGAAAATCAGTTGAAAGGAAAACGAGTAATTGAGTTTGCATGTGGTGAGGGTGGAGCTGGCGTTATTTTATCAAAACTTGGCTGCATTTACCATGGCGTTGACATTGCACCATCAGCAGTTGAGAAAGCAAGAGCTACTCTTAAAAGCTATCCGAATGCGACAGTTTCATTGCTTAATATGGTTAACCAGCAGATCGGGGAGGTATACGATGCAGCATTAGATGTGATGGGACTTCATATGCTTGTAACTGATTCAGACAGAGCAAATTATTTGAGTAATGCTTTTTCTTGTTTGAAAAGTGGTGCACCCATGCTCTTCTTCCGTGAATCCGCCAGGGTAAATGCTTATGAAGGTCAGGTTGCCTCTTTCGATGATTGGTTGGCTATAACAGGTGATGACTATAAAACACCAGAGCAAAGGTTTGCAAAGTGTGGCAATAATGAAATTGAAGTTTATATACCATTGTTGCCAGGTCGTGCTAAAACTCGGGAAGGATATATGCGAGAAATGATAGAAGCAGGTTTTGCAGTTGACATCATTCAAGAGATGGAAACGAGTAATAAAATTACACATTCGGCTTCCGTTTATGTTCACAAACCATAGAGTAGATTTATCATTCCTATATGGTAACAGTGACTTTTATCTGTCCTTTAAAATAATCATTGAGATAGGAGGAAAAAGAAATATGCTTATACGTTGGGCAAACATTGATGAAAAACAAAAACATGGTTTTGATTTACAAAAATATGGAGATTACGATGTAGTGGCAGCAATAGATAGAATGACAAACAAGGTTTTGGGAATTTTGGGGTTTTCCCGTGAAAAACAAAAAATTCTCAAAGTTGAAATCATTGATAAACAAAGAGAAGAAACTATTAAAGAATTACTTGCAAAATGTGCAAATAACCAAATATCGCCAAAAGGCGGGAGCTTCCATTACAGGTTTCCTGATTATGCTAAGAAGGCTCAGAAAGATTGTTGTCCATGCTGTAACCACCTACCTATGCCTGAAGGGATGGAGGATATCGCCATACTTGAACATTCGTGGGTTACGATAGAACCAAAAGCACAAGGACGGTTATTTGGAAAATGTGTGGTAGGTGCAAAATATCATAGTACTCTTTTTTATGATATGCCAGAAGTAGAAATGGCAAACTATATGAGGGAGGTTCAAAAAGTAGCTAAAATCCTGCATGAAGTTACAGGTGCTGTGAAGATCAATTATGAAATTCACTGCAATTCTGGGCCTCATCTACATTGTCACTTATTTCCAAGGTATCTTGATGACGATTTCCCAAGTGCCCCAATTGACTATAGAATTACAGAGCCTTCCCCATATGAAAATGATGAAGAGTACAAATGGTTCATAAATGAAATGCGAAAAGGGCTTCGTTCAAGTTATAAATAAGATTTGCTTATAATCTTTAATTTTTACGGAGCAGTTATTATCTAGGGGCAACTAGAGATATTTATGTACTGCAGGGGGATTAAAATGATAACTCATCAGGAATTAGTTAATGAAATAACTCAAGAATTATATAAAGATAAAAATGTTTCGGCATTAATATTATACGGCTCAGTTTCAAGGCATGAGGAATGCTTAAACAGCGATATAGACCTATTGGTAATAACCAATGAAAATCACCTTCAAAAAAGGCATGAGGTACGATACGGGATTACTGTGGAATTTGTTGAAATGCACTTAAAATTTTTACATAAATTTATTGCAGAAAATGAAATCCCCATACTTTTTGCATTAACGGACGGAATTGTCTTGTTCGATAAAATTCCAGAAACCGAACAATTAATTGCTGAAGCAAGGGAAATTCTCGAAGATGGCCCGCCTGCGAATGAAAAGTGGGAAAATGAAGGATATAGAACTAAGAAGCGGTCGGACTTAACTGAAATATATAAGGATTTATTGGATATTGATGATGTAATTGCGTTTAATTATGTAGCTTCATTATTAATTACAAATGCGATACCAATGTTACTCGAAAATAACAATTTGTGGCATCGAACAAGAAAGAAAACGATTAATTATTTAAAATCCCAATGTTATGATGGTTATAAATATATCGAAGTTCTTTTAAACCCAGTATGTTCAATATATGAAAAACGCGACGCAGCAAAAAATCTGACTGAATACGTATTGAAACCGCACGGAGGAATTTTAAAAGGTGATGCTATAATATTTAGAAAAAATAACATATAGGACCCAAAGAAAGTCTACATTGGCTGCCTTTAGAGGACTTAGGTAAGACTTTTATAATCTCCCAAATTTTTAAAACTAAACTAATCGGTAATATGACCGGTATTGAACATATTATTTCAAAAGAATAATGCAGTATCCAATATTTTAATTGAGAAATATGCTCTTAAAGATGAAGTAATTAAGAAAGCTAAATCATCTGAAGTAATAAAAAGTTATTTGGCAGGCAATAGTATTTATAAAGAAATTTATATACCTCAAAAGGTAATTAACTTTGTTGTAAAGCAGGGATAGTAGCTCAAAGAATAACTAACGTCCAGAAAATAGTTTACAAATCCTGCTAAGTGGCATATAATAGGATAAAATTAATATTATAAAGACAATGACGAGGACAGTAGGTACTTATTGAACGTTACAGCGAATTGGGAATGGTGAGAGCCCGATATAAGTAGAGAAGTATTGAACATCACCCCGGAGTTTCAGACTGAAGTGATTATAGTAGGTTCTGACGGTTTTCCACCGTTAACGGGAACGCATATGTTGGTATGTCGTATCAGGTGGTATAGCGAAAGTTTAACTTTCGTCCTGTTATGGGACGGAAGTTTTTTATTTTCCCTAAAAACACCTCCGGCATTCCATATTAACAATTTGTTACGGAGGTGATGAGAATGATTGAAGGGGACATTAGCGGCGATATTGATATTATCTGCAGAACTAAGTATTTCATCATTCAAGGGAGGATAAGAAAATGGGTATATTTGACTCAAAACAAGATTTTGTTAAAATGGAACATGAAATGTTGAAATTCTGGGAAGAAAACCAGTGCTTTGAAAAGCTAAGAGTAAAAAATAAGGATCATGAGCCATTCAGATTCCTGGATGGGCCGATAACGGCCAATAATCCAATGGGAATACATCATGCCTGGGGAAGGACAATCAAAGACACATTCATTAGATATAAGGCAATGAAGGGCTACTCATGCCATTACCGGAACGGCTTTGATTCACAAGGTCTCTGGGTGGAAGTAGAAGTAGAGAAAGAACTGGGATTTGAAAATAAGAAGGATATAGAAAAGTATGGAACAGGTAATTTTACTAAAAGGTGTGTTGAGAGGATAAAGAAATTCTCCAGCATAATAACGGAGCAATCAAAACGCCTTGGGCAGTGGATGGATTGGGATAATTCCTATTATACCCATACTGATGAAAACATCAGCGGCATATGGAGTTTTCTAAAAAAGTGCCATGCCAATGGCTGGATAGCACAGTCCCATCGTCCTATGCCATGGTGTCCCAGGTGCGGAACTTCTCTGTCGGAACATGAAATGTCAGGCTCATATAAAGATATTGAACATACTGCTGTTTTTGTGAAACTACCTTTATTGGAGAAAGAATGGGATATGCTTGTCTGGACAACAACACCATGGACTCTGTCTGCCAATGTGGCACTGGCGGTAAATCCTGAAATCGAGTATTGTACAGTAAAATGTGATGATAATGAAAGACCTCTGATACTGGCGAGGAGTGCCTTGAAACTGTTAAAAACAAGAGGTGAAGTGATTCATACTCTTAAAGGAAGTGATCTTGAAGGCTTACATTATGAGACATGCTTTCCGGCTTTACCTGTTCAAAAGGGTATAGATCATAAAATTGTTCTTTGGGATATGGTATCTGCCGAAGAAGGAAGTGGTGTTGTTCACATAGCACCCGGATGTGGCGCGGAAGATTATCAGCTGGGTCAAAGTCTTGACCTGCCGTCCATATGCCCAATCGATGAGGTGGGTTCTTTTGTGGAAGGTTATGACTGGCTGTCAGGATGTAAAGCATCGGAAGCTGCACCCTTTGTATTCTCCAGGCTTGAGGAGCAGGGCAAACTATATAAGACTCATAAATACAAGCATAGTTACCCGGTATGCTGGCGGTGTAAAACTGAGGTTCTGTTCAGGCTTGTACGTGAATGGTATATAAAAACCGATGAAATCAAGCCGAAGCTGCTTGAAGCTGCCAGCAGGGTAAGGTGGGAACCCGAGTATATAGGTAAAAGAATGCAGGATTGGTTAATGAATATGGGAGACTGGAACATATCCCGAAAACGTTTTTATGGACTCCCATTGCCGTTTTACCCCTGTGAGAACTGCGGCAGGCTTATTGTAATTGGTTCAAAAGAGGAATTGAGAGAGCTTGGAGGGCTTGAGGCAGAAGAACTACCTGAACTACATCGGCCCTGGATTGACGAAGTAAGTATAGAGTGTCCTGAATGCAGAAGTGAAGTGTCAAGAGTTACTGAAGTAGGTGATGTATGGCTTGATGCAGGAGTAGTACCGTTTACTACACTCGGTTATTTTAAGGATAAAGAGAAATGGAAAACATATTATCCGGTTGAGTGGGTAACTGAAATGAGAGAGCAGGTCAGGCTGTGGTTTTACTCTCTTCTCTTCATGAGTGTGACCTTTGAGGGTAGAGCACCCTATGAAAGAGTACTGGCATACAACAGTGTTGTTGCAGAAGATGGTACCAGATTCTCAAAAACAGGCTTTATGATTAAGTTTGATGAAGCTGCTGAAAAGCTCGGAGCGGATACAATCCGGTATCTGTTTGCCGGTGCCAATGTCGCAGCTGATGTAAGATTCGGGTACAACCTTGGAGAAGAGGCACGAAGAAAGCTCTTATCTTTTTGGAATATTTTTGTTTTCTTTATGACCTATGCAATGATTGAAAAACCTGAACTAAATGACACTATTGCGCCTGAAAGTCTTGAAGTTACTGACCTGTGGCTTCTTGCAAGGACAGATGAGTTTACAAATATGGTAACAGATTTAATGGATAGTTATAAAACATCGGAAGTTATAAAGACATTTGAAATGTATGTTGATGATGTATCCAATTGGTATGTTAGAAGTAACAGGAGAAGATTCTGGAAGCAGGGGCATTCCGAGAATAAGCATGCAGCATATTGGTGCCTTTATAAAGCTTTAAAGGTTATGCTTCAGGTTATGGCTCCTATTATACCCTTCATGACTGAACACATGTGGCAGAATATGGTCAGAATCTTCGAAAGTAATTCGGAAGAGTCTGTCCACTTAAGCAATTGGCCTAAGCCGATAGCTTTTATGGAAGGGCAAAGTATTCTGAAACAAACGGAAACTGTAAGAAAAATAATTGGTATAGCCTTGAAGATAAGAAATGAAAACCAGCTCAAGGTTAAGCAACCTCTGTCATGTATGTATGTAGTTACAACTCCTGAAAACGTAGTTGCAATCAATAGAATGCCTGATATTATAAAAGATGAACTGAATATAAAGGAGATCGTTTTCTTAAGTGATTGTAACAGCTTAAATACGAAATACCTGACATTGAATTTTAAAAAAGCTGGGAGCGTTTTAAAAGAGAAAGCACAGGCTCTGAAGTTGCTTCTTGATAAAGTGACAAAAGATGGAATGGCAGCAATGATAGAGCAATTTCAAACCGAAGAAAATGTGAATGTGCCAGGCTGGACTGAAGTGGTAACCAGAGATTTCTTTATTGAAAATACCCGATGCAAGGAGAACATTGCTGTTGCAACTGATAAAGATATCACTGTCGCTCTCGACACGACTCTGACAGAAGATCTTGTACTTGAAGGATTATACAGGGAACTGCTCCGACAATGCCAGTTATTACGTAAAGAAGCAGGCTTACAGGTTGATCAGAGGATTTTCCTGGCAATTAAAAGCGACTCTGAGATGATTAAAACTGTTATTGAAAAGTATGCAAAGAATATAGCTCAAGAAACTCTTGCATTAAAACTGGTTGATAAAGTTGATGCACCTATAACTGCTAAAGAAGTAGATGTTGGCGAGTATACTGTATTGCTTCAGATAGGTTTGTAAGCAACTTATACTATATTCAGGTGTAAAAATTTCTTCGGAGGGGTGAATTTATGTCAGACACAATAAAAGTAAGGGATTATACTGTATGGAAGCTACCTGAGATGGCACAAAAGTATTTATCAGGCTCAAGAGTTGCTTTCCCGGGAGCTGTACTACAAATTGAAGTGATGTTAAAACTTATCAAAGCAAACTCTTGTATTGTAAAAAATGTTCTTGATATTGGATGTGGTGATGGTATATTAGGTGCAACTGTATTAGATGTATTTCCTGATGCCAGATGTGTTTTTCTTGATTTTTCCGATGATATGCTGGCTGCTGCGAAAAGCATCATGGCGAATATATCTCACAGAATTGAATTAATAAATTATGATTACAGCGATGAAAAGTGGGTGGATAAAGTCAGTGATCATGCACCTTATGATGTCATTGTTTCAGGTTATTCAATTCATCATCAACCTGATTCCCGTAAGAAAGAGATATTCAATGAAATTCACGCACTATTAAGTAATGGAGGCATTTTTATAAATGTAGAACATGTTTTGTCGAGGAGTAAATGGGTTGAGAAAACACATAATGAGTATTTTATTGATTGTTTGTTTGAGCATACCAGGAGTGCCGGATCTTCAAAAACAAGAGATGACATCTCAAAGGGCTTTTACAATCGAATAGATAAGGAAAGTAATATCCTAGCCTTTGTTGATGATCAATGCAACTGGCTGAGAGATGCGGGTTTTGTAGATGTTGATTGTTATTTCAAGATTTTTGAAATGGCAATATATGGTGGGAGAAAACCATAGTATTATATTAAGCTATTTGCCTACCAAAAATGAGGAAGTCCTGCTGCAGATGCTTGGTTCTGTCTCAGGACTTCTTTTAGCTATTGTCAGACTTTTGTGGCTTGTTTTCAATATAATAAAGGCTTACCTGTAAATGCTTAATATATTACATGGTCTTTTGACCCCATCCTTTTAATGTAAAAATTTTATCGGAAAAAATGAACATATTTGAATATTATTTGATATTTTTGTGTTTATTAATCATAAAATAACTATAACGATTCTTTCTCTTGACCCGTTGTAAAATACTGTAACAGAATAATGGTTGTTGGACTATATCTGCATGAAGGGAGTGTTGTTATATGAAAATCATGAGCGTTGAGGTGGCCTTTCAATAACTGAATTCTAGCAAAAGGCTTAAAATAAGATATCCATCCTCAAGATGGTTTAGTCGTTATGCCTTTTGCAGCAACATTTTGTAATAACCCTTAAGTCTGATAATATATTTATTGGTCCATACAGTACGGTAGAGGTTATCGTGCTTTTTTTATGTCTTGAAATAGAGACAAAACAATTATATTTATTTGATCTTTTGGAGGTTAAGCAATATGAACGAAATCATATATGCGAGAAAGGAGTTAGAAGTATGATAGAACGATTCAAACGTTCAGCCAAATATGATATGGGATGGATTAATGAAAATAAAATGGGGCCCAACCCTGTTTGGCTGATGGAAGAACTCTGTGAACACATGAATTTGCAAAAAGGCATGAAGGTTCTTGATTTAGGATGCGGTAAAGCAATCACTTCCATATTCCTGGCGAAGGAATTTGGTGTACAGGTATGGGCTACAGATTTATGGATAAACCCGAAGGAAAACTTTAAACGAATAAGCGATGCCGGGGTAGAGGACCTTGTCTATCCAATAAAAGCAGAAGCACATGCACTTCCATATGCGGATAATTTTTTTGATGCTATTGTCAGCGTCGACGCATACCACTATTTTGGCACCTGCGATTTATATCTGATGTGGTATTTGAAAAAGCTACTAAAGCCTGGCAGCGAAATAGGCATTGTTGTTCCGGGACTTATGCGTGAATTCGGAATAGGATTACCGGAAGAACTGAAAGGCTATTTTTCTGAAGATATGTTTACATTCCACTCCGCAAAGTGGTGGAGGAATCATTGGTCAAGGCACAGTTTTGCTGATGTTAAGCTTGCATGTGAAGTCGAGGATGGTAAAAACATCTGGTATGCATCAGGATGCGATACTGAGTTATTAAGTGCTGATATAAATGACTATTTAACTTTTATTAAAATGATAGCTACCCTTTCCTGATTGGGGACGACGCTTTTGACGGTGAGACAGGTGCACACATACTGGTGGAAGGTGGGGGGACCCGCCTTACAGTGACTGGTACAATACAAAGCTAGTCGTGGTACGGATTTGCAGATGAAATACGCTGCAATGAAGCTGGAAGCAGAAGTAATCGCTTACTCAAGATGTGTGCGGTGAATATGTCAATGCCCTGTTCAAGCCCGTAAACATTCGGATAGACTTGTTTTATCCCGAATGAAGAGTAAACGGAACCCATTCTCCTGATTTTTCAATGAAAAATCAAGGAGGATGGAAATGGGTAGGAAAGATGAGAATTGCTTTTTTATATGTGAGTACTGTGGAAAGGAAGTTCTGCCGCTGACAAATGGCAGCTACCGCAATCACTGTCCCTTTTGCTTGTATTCAAAGCATGTAGATAATATGCCAGGAGACAGGCTTAGCAGATGTAAGGGGCTGATGAAACCTGTTGGACTTGAATATAAGCCGGGAAAGGGGTATCAGATTGTGCATGTATGCATAAAGTGCGGAGCAAAGAAGGTGAATAAAATAGCAGAGGATAGTCTACAGCCAGATGACTTTAAAAGAATAATCCGGCTTTAGTAACGGATTATTCACATCATGAAATATTTAATTTTTTAGCTAAAACAGCAAAGCAGGAACATCCTTATTTAAATGTTGTTGATATAATAGTATCACTGTTATCGGACAAGCAGTTTGTCATTAGGTTAGCCAAAATAAATAGCAGGGCAAACGTAACAAAAAAGGCAGGAGCAAAATGTCCTGCATAAATCAAAATCCCGTGTATCTCAGCTCCTTTTTATGCTTGCATATAAATGTAT
>JAEZBW010000705.1 GCA_023426765.1 Bacillota bacterium | reverse complement strand
CCTTTACGGTTACCTTTGATGCCAACGGCGGCGACCTGGAAACCGACGGTAAGGGGGTGGCCTACCTTTCCAGCTATGGCGATTTACCCATCCCTGTATCCCCCGGTTTTATCTTCCTGGGCTGGTATCTGTCTGAAGATGAGTATGGCAATGGAACCGGAACACAGGTGCAGGAAGACAGTATTGTCGACATTCAGGACGACCATACCCTTTATGCAAGGTGGGACTTTACGGTTACCTTTGATGCCAGCGGCGGCGACCTGGAAACCTACAGCAAGACGGTGATCCACCTTTCCAGGTATGGCGGTTTACCCATCCCTGTATCCCCCGGCTTTACCTTCCTGGGCTGGTATCTGTCTGTTGACGAGTATGGCAATGGGATTGGAACAAAAGTGCAGGAAGACAGCATCGTCAGCATTTCACACGACCATACCCTTTATGCAAGCTGGGAGAGGAACGATGATGTGATGTACACCGTCCGCCACCATCTCCAGAGCGCTCCAGGTTCTGTTGAATATATCCTTCATGAGACGGAAACCAGCTATTGGCCGGCAGGTGGGATTGTACCAATACATCACAAAAGTATTGCCGGATATATTGGGACGGGATATCCTGACCCGCTGACCGTTCTGGAAGACGGTTCGTCATCTGCAGATCTGTATTATAATATTCAAAGCTATTCCCTCTATTATTTTGACGGTTCAGGGGATTTACAAGATTTACAGTTCCAGGCTGGTGCACCTGTTACGCCGCCTGAAGACCCGCAAAAACCCGGTTTTCGCTTTACCGGCTGGGATCCTGCGATTCCCGCAACGATGCCGATGAATGATGTTACTGTTATGCCAACCTTTGAGAAAAAAACATATACCATTACGCTGTCGGCCCCAGATGCCGTACCCCCTTACAGTTCTTCAGCCATAGTGGAGTATGAAGGCACTACCGTAACCGACGCCATATATAATCCGGAAAGGCCGGGCTTTGTGTTTACCGGGTGGAACACCCCGGAGGGTAACCTGCTCATCAACACCAATGGAACCTTCTACTACGCAGGTTCAAATTCCGCATACCTCACGCCAAGAGAGGACGGTACCTGCTACTGGGTATATGACGACGATATCACGCTTACGGCCGGTTGGGACGACTGTTCAGAGGTGAATTCCTTTGAGGAGCTGCAATTGGCACTAGCCAATCCTGAAATAGGAAACATCATGATTACAAATACGCTGATTGTCCCGAATGATTCTGTGATCGACGGAGGCGGACGCACACTGTACTTCCGGAACAGCAATCCAAATAACTCCATGTTTGAACTTTCCCTCGCTCAGTCCTGTACCTTCAGGAACATGACCATTGACTTTGGTGGTAATGTCGGGATGAACGTCAGCAATACAATCGTGATGGAGAATGTTACCCTTAAAAACGCCACCATGTATGCTCTCATGAACAATGGCCACGCGTTTCTCCGTGACTGCAGCGTCACAGGAAGCAGGGGAGAAAACGGTGTCATTTTCAGCCAGGGAGAGACCCTGAAAATGATAAACTGCTCCGTTTTTGGTAATGCTGGTGATGGGATCAACTGCGCCCATGGTACGCTGACGATGGACGGCAGCTCTGTCACAGATAGTACCGGTAAAGGTATACGGAACGGTGGCGGGCAGGTATTACTGAATAACTGTACCATCGCCAATAACGGCTCGGACGGAATATATACAACCTATGGCACGACCAACGGAGTAAATGTCACCGTGGCCGGAAACAGAAGAGGTTCCGTATTGGATACAGCCGGCGGGGCAACCTTTGTGAACTCTGTTCTGGTGGACAACAAAGAAAATTATGGAGATGTGACCCAGGAAGTCATCGGCACAGTCACCACACTGGTCAACTGCCTGACAGGAAGGGTTACAGAGAACTGGCTTGATAGGACAGATTGTAGGGAGGTCGAACAACAGACTGTATTCCACGCCTATGAGAATGGATGTCCGGTTCTCACACAGTTGGCTGACGGAACCTGGGCAGCCCGGCTATCGGAAAACTCCCCGACGCTTACAGGCGGTTGCGCTACCTTTTTCTCGGCAGAAAGCGGCTCCGCCGCTTACGGCAGTACGCCAACCTATATTGCGGGCAGCGAAGGCGCGGTAAATGTCACAACTTACCAGGGAGGCGCAGCCAGGACAGATGGTGTCATCGGGGCCTGCAACCCGTAAAGTCAAGCTGGTATTTTCACATGCAATCCTTGTCAAGGGGACGCTGTTTCAAACACGCGTCCTCTTGAATTATACCATTGAGACCATAGAATTCCTCCAATTTTTCAGTTTTAATGCGATGAATGTTTCTCAGAATACAACTATGTATTCTCTGCCTGGTGAAACCGAACTTCATAGAATATTCCAATAATCCATATATGATAACTTTTAACTAATAATAATTATATTTGTACTATCTTTCCGGCCGGAATTTTATTAAAATAAAAATATGAGCAATTTTTCTATTTATCAATGGGATCCTGTTAAAAAATTAACTGAAATGAGAAGAATTCTGTTTATTGTTTGTTATTACTGCTTCATTTTTCGGTTTCAGCAGCCTTAAACTCTGAATTTGGCGAGCTTCATATGCCTCATTTCTCCGGGTTGACCATTAACAATCCAGGCATACAGTGGAGCGATCGTCAAGACCGCTATAAACCAACCGGTGTATTTGGCATTCATCATAGAAAGGAGTGTTTATGAAAAAGCTGTCATTTTATTTAGTTCCATTATTGCTGGTGATTATAGTATTATTCACAGGGTGCAAAGAGGATACAAAACTAAAAAAGAATTCCATTGCACTGGATACCTCTAAACGGCAGAGCGCCACTGTAACCGATTTAGAGGGAGCCGGTTTCAATGTTGAATCCGGGGGAACGACCGCCACTGTAATCGCCATGCCCGGGGTTTTTCCCGCAGGAACAAATGTTTCCATTACTCCGCTGTCAAAGGACAAAGGGCTTAAGGGAGAAAAATTATCGACTTGTTTTGAGTTAAAGGCCATACACGAAGGAAAGGCAATCCAACCTTCCATGCCTGTTTTCCTTACTCTGGCAATGGAAGCGGACCTTCCCGAATCCGCATGCCTTATGGCTTACAATGATGGAGAAAGCATCGGTTATCCGGTAAAAAGCCAAACACTCCGTGAAAACGGAATCACTTATGTAGCAGCGGAGCTGAACCATTTTACCATTATCACACTTTCACCTGACAAAACTGAGGCCGTATTGCTTCAAGACACTGTTGGTCAAAGCAGCTCATCCGAAACCGGCGGCAACGGAGAGAATACAGAGAACGATGGAGAATGGAAAGAATGGCGTTTTGTCGCAAACGGACCCGCAAAAGACTTTGTCATGGCAAAAGATAATGAATATTGGGATTTTGAAGGCAGTATGCAGCTGACTGCGATCAATACCGGTGGTTACCTCGCCGGCATTTATTACGGAAATTCTGTGATCACCGTTACCGGAAAGGCGAAAGAAGGTGTCGTACCAAGCGAAGCTAACATGGAGTTGTTGGGAAACGTAAACCTTACCCTTAACGGAGAGATTGAATTTATTCTTAATCTCTGGCCGGGAAAAAACCATAACATCCCCACCGAGCTACTTACCGGCGATCCTACCGTGGATGTGGGAGAACATCTAACTGGTTATGGGACTGTGCAATTGCATGGGGATGCTTCTTTGGATGTCCACCTGGAAGGTCCAAATGTCCTTCCTGATGCCGGATATCAGGGTGAAACCGGACAAACGAAAAATTATGATTTTTATGTTTCAGTAAATCCAAAGGGAAGCCATATTAGTATTCCCGGTATTGGAACATGGGATGCGGTTGTGGTCGGTGTACCGAAAGGAGGTCTCCCTCCGGTCAGTTCCAATGAAACAGCGGCTTCTTCAGATATAGAAGCATCGGCTGGATCGGAGCCGCAACAGGGAGGCGGTTTTAGCCTAACCCGCGAAGGATGGCCGACAAATAATATCTCCGGTGACATTCCGGAATATACGATGGGAGAAGTGATAAATTCCGGGGGAACCGAAAATGATTTCACGATCCTTGTGGATAACACCAGTGAAGAGGATTTGAACGAATACCTGCTGCATTTGGAAGACAACGGGTGGTATACCGGCAGCGATTATGCCGAGAAAAAGAATATTTCTCTTCATTTTCAATTCAATGCGGAGAATTTGCTGCAAATCTCTGTATATACCCAACATCTGGGCGCCTGGCCTTCCGACAAGGTACCTGCTGAAATCGTACCCCCGGAAAAAGGCATATTGATTGGCAATGTAGATATTTCCGGTGATTCAAATGCATATTACATATCTTTCGAATACAGCGGGCTTTCCGAAGACGATGTCCGCCAATACATGGAATCCTACCTGGAAAAAGGCTGGACAGGTGATGAGGTTTACATCAGGAAAAATATCAGTTGGAAGGGGAAAAATTATAGAGCCAACATTGAATCCATGCCAGATGGCAATAATGTGTTCTTCAACTGTAACCTGATGGCAACAGAATAAGGGGTGTCACGGGGACGGAGGTTTGACAATTGTTAGTGAACAACCGTCCCTTAAATTACCCAAATGCATGGATTATTCCATCAATCCCTGTATGATAACATTTTCCGTACCAATTATAACGACGGAAGCGGTTGCCTGCAATCGCGACACACCCAG
>JAEZBW010000682.1 GCA_023426765.1 Bacillota bacterium | reverse complement strand
GATTATTACCAGAACACCTTTCCGAATTAGTTTTTGCGGCGGTGGAAGCGATTTACCAGAGTTTTATGAACAACATGAGGGGTGTGTGCTTAGTACCTCTATAAATAAATACATGTATATATCAATTCATCCTTATTTTGAACCTGAAAAAATTGCTCTTAAATATTCAAAGACTGAGATTGTTAGTAGCATTGATCTAATCGAACATAAAATATTTAAAGAGGTATTGAAACAATTTAATATCACAGGTGTAGAAATCTCCAGTACTGCTGATATACCTGCAGGTACAGGGCTTGGTTCATCGAGTACATTTACGGTTGGTTTATTGAATGCAGTCAATGTTTACAGGGGTAAATATGTATCGAAGGGTCAAATTGCAGAAAACGCCTGTGAAATTGAGATTAGCCGTCTGGGTTCGCCTATTGGTAAACAGGATCAGTATGCTGCAGCATTCGGCGGTTTGAACTTTATTCGTTTTCTTAAAAATGGAGAAACAGTCGTAGAACGGGTTCTTGTGAAAAAGAAAACGCTTGAGATACTGCAACGAAGACTGATAATGTTTTACACCGGAGGAGCAAGAAATGCTAATATAATTCTTTCAGAACAAGCCAATAACATGGTCAAGACTGAAAAAGTTCAAGGATTAATCAGAATGTGTGAGTTAACTGAAAATATACGGACTGCCATTGAAACCGATGATCTTGGTGCTTTTGGTGAAATTCTGGATGTTAATTGGAAAATAAAGAAGCAACTGGCTTCAGGAATAAGTAATCAATTTATTGATGAATGCTATGATAAAGCTATAAGGAATGGCGCAAAAGGTGGTAAGTTGCTTGGAGCTGGCGGGGGTGGTTTTTTGCTTTTTTATTGTGAAGAGGATAAACAGCCAGCAGTAAGGCAAGCTCTTTCTCTACGAGAAATGCCTGTTGAATTCGACTATTATGGAACTACAACCATTTTTGTTGGAGATAAGTATTGGAATTGATTTTTGGATTTTTATGGAGGTTTTATGAGAAATGTACTGGTAACTGGTGGTGCCGGTTTTATTGGAAGCCATCTTTGCGATGCTCTAATTAATAAAGGTAAGCGTGTTATATGCGTGGACAATCTAGTACGCGGGCGGTTGAAAAATATCGAACACTTAAGTAATAACGACCAGTTTATTTTTATCGAGGCAGACGCTGGTAATAAAGCGCAAATGCTTAAGGTGATGAGGGACTACAATATACAATATGTTTATCACCTTGCCGCAAACTCAGATATACAGGCAAGCGCAATAGATCCTCAGGTTGAGTTTGATTTTACCATGAAGACTACGTGGTCTCTTTTATCTGCAATGAGCGAATCTGGGGTAAAAAAGATTTTTTTTGCTTCTACATCTGCAGTTTATGGACAAAAAGGCGGAGAATCATTGAGTGAAGATGCCATATTGAGGCCTATTTCCTATTATGGATCCGCAAAAATGGCTTCAGAAGCATATATTTATGCTTTCGCACACATGAACGATATGGATGCATTAATCTTTAGGTTTCCAAATGTTATTGGGTCACGCTTGACGCATGGTGTTATTTATGACTTCATCAACAAGCTGAAAAATGATCCTTCAAAGCTGGATGTGCTTGGAAATGGGACTCAATCAAAACCGTATATGCATGTATCGGATCTGATTACTTGTATAATGCTGCTTTCAGAAAGAACAAAAGGAGTTGAAATATATAATATAGGGGTTAATACTGAAAGTAATGTGCGTAAAATAGCGGAGATTGTATGTGATGAGATGGGCCTTATTGGTATCCCTGTATATTATGGAGAAGAGAATATAGGATGGAAGGGTGATGTTCCCCATTTTAAATATAGTCTGGACAAAATTCACTCGGTAGGATGGTCTCCAATGTTGAGCTCTGATGAGGCTGTTATTCAAACTGTGAGAGAAGTACTGGGAAAAATATAACCATAGTGAGGAAAAAATGCAAGCAGTGATAACCGCAGGTGGAAAGGGAACACGACTTTCACCCATAACAAATGATTTAATTCCTAAACCATTGGTAAAGTTGGGCGATAAAACGTTAATCGACCATCTTGTTGATTGTCTTATTGCAAATCACATAATTGATATTATTATTATAGTTGGCCATTTGGGTGAGCAGATAGAAGCACATCTTGGTGATGGTTCGCAGAAAAAAATTAATATTCGGTATATTTATGAAAAGGAGCCTTTGGGAACTGCAGGTGGATTGTTCTATATAAAAGATTTGATTCATGAAGAATTCGTGTTACTCTATGCTGATATTCTTATGGATGTAGATTTAAACCGAATGCTTTCGTTTCATAAGAGTAAGCAAGCTGAGGCAACAATACTGGTTCATCCCAATTCACATCCATTTGATTCAGATTTGGTAATTAATGATCCGAATGGGCGAGTACTTAAATTTGATTATAAAGAGAGCAAGCGAGATTATGATTACGATAATTGTGTGAGTGCGGGTATTTATATTTTTGAACCGATACTTCTTAAAAAAATTAGTAAACCGGACAAACTTTCTTTGGAGAAGGATGTAATCACGGGGCTGATCGAAACTGGTGCAGCAGTGTTTGCTTATCGCTCGCCGGAGTATGTGAAAGATGCAGGTACGCCTGAACGCTTAGCGATTGCTGAGAAGGAGTATGAAACAGGAGTTGTTAAAGAACGGAATTTATCAAATAAACATAAAGCTATATTCATTGATAGGGACGGGACAGTTAACGTATATAAGGGCATGATAACTTCTCCAGATCAAATTGAACTTTTACCCGGAGCTGCAGAGGCAATTAAGAAAATAAATTCCAGTGGATATTTAGCTATAATTATAACAAATCAACCTGTTGTTGCTCGCGGTGACTGTACGTATGATTTGCTTGAGTTAATTCATAAACGGCTTATTACTTTACTGGGACGCGAAGGTGCTTATATTGATGATTTACGGTTTTGTCCTCATCATCCGGACAGGGGTTATGAAGGTGAAGTCGCCGCGTTGAAAATTGATTGTAACTGCCGAAAACCAAAGACCGGCATGGTTGACGAATGTGTAGAGAAGTATAATATTATTCGTTCAGAATCCTGGTTTATAGGGGATACATATAGAGATGTTCAAACAGGAGTTAATTGCGGACTTAAGACAGTTTTACTAAGTAGTGGTGAACATCAATATGATAACAGATCTAACATTGAACCCACCATAAGGTGCGATAGCCTTTTAGAGGCTGTAACAAGTATTCTTGGAGAAAAATAAAATTGAAAGGAAACGAAATGAATTATAAAGCTAATATTAAGCAGTATATTCAAAAGGAAATAGATTTATTAGGACAACTAGATGTTGATTCAATTAACAGAGCGCTCATTGAAATTGTAGTTGCTTATAACAGGGAAGGAAATATTTATATATTTGGTAATGGGGGAAGTGCTTCAACAGCATCTCATTATGCAAATGATTTTAATAAGGGCATTTCGGAGTATACCAAAAAGAAATTCCGTTTTTTATGTCTCAATGATAATGTTGCTACATTAATGGCTATCGCCAATGATATAGGGTATGAAGAAGTATTCCGGTTCCAACTGATGGGTAAGCTCAATGAAAAAGATCTGGTAATAGGTATTAGTGGAAGCGGAAATAGCAAAAACGTAATTAATGCGCTCCAATATGCAAAAGAATGTGGAGTGAGAACACTTGGTATTACAGGTTTTGATGGCGGTATAGTCAGGAAAATCGTCGATATATCATTGCATGTGCCTATCAACAATATGCAGATGACAGAAGATGTTCATATGATATTTGATCATTTGATGATGACTGTTTTGTATCAAGTTTGGGAATTGAATAAATAGATAATGGGTAAAAGTAAAACATGAATGAGATAGACAAAACACAGATGAGCCTGATTAGGAAAGATATATTACTTATTTTACCGCGTCATGCTTTTGAATATCAGCAAATTGAGAAAGCCGGATATCGAATTATGGAACCTTATATAGGGAATAAGATCCCATTTAGGATTTTTCGGGAAGTCTGTTTTCGATGGAACCTTTCTATAAAGTCAATTTGGTATAATAGCAAAGTTAATATTCATGCAAAAATAATTATTGTTTATGAACCTTTAATGATCCCTGATTTTATAGAGTGGTTGCACATTAAAAATCCTAAAAGCAGAATTATTTTAGCTTATGCAAATCCAGTCAAGGGCAGTATTGATCCAAATACTCTTCCGAATGAATGGTGTGAAAAGGTAAGTGGTGATCCTGAGGACTGTGCCCAGTTCGGATTGCGCCTAATACAGGGAGGATATTTCAGGCATTACAAAGTTAACTTTAAACAGCCTATCTATGATGTTTTTTTTATTGGAAGAGATAAAAACAATAGAGCACAACGGTTGTTCCAATTGAAAGATGAGTTCGAGCATCTGGGACTTCGTACTAATTTTTACATTACTGCAGATAGAAGTTATAAAAGATTTAATAAAGCTTTTTACAAGCCGTTGATCTCGTATGATAAAGTATTAGAAATGATGGGGGAGACTAGAGCTATTCTTCATCTAGTAGATGGAGGCCAGACAGGTGTAACTTATCGTGTTTTTGAATCACTATTTCATGGGATAAAACTTGTTACTGATAACTATAAGTTAGCTGAGTTTGATTTCTATCACCCTGATAATATTTTTATGTTAGGCAAAGATGATTTGGATATGCTTCCAGCTTTTTTAGATCGACCTTTTAAAAAAATTAACGAAAGAATTCTGGAAAGGTATGACTTTGAGGCTGCAATCCGCACAATGGTGGGAGAGAGAAATACCAAAGATTAGTATAAACCTAATATTAGTTTGATAAGAAGGAGGTGTTCGATTACTTGCGTGATATCATCGCATATTTTGTACCGGTTCTTATAATCTTTAGTGGATTGATACTTAAAAAGTCAAAATTCATATCTGCATTATTATTGTTATACATGTGGATCCTTATGGGATTGAATGCTAACTCACCAGACTACTCGAATTACGAAAGAATGTTTTATATGGCAGATACTTCTGAATATGCTGAAATTGAGATTGGATATAGATTGTTTTGCATTATTTTCAGAAATATAGGATTATCATACCAACAATTCAGAATGGTACTTGCCTTTATATATATTATTTTAGCATATAAGATAGCAATAAGGATGACAAATAATGTGAACTTCGCGCTATCTCTATTCCTAATATGCCCATTTCTTTCTCAAATCTCGGGGTTACGTTTTTCTTTAGCAGCACTTATTGTATGCAATAGTATACCTAACCTTCTAGAAAACGGTAAAAAAGGTCTTACTAAATATACTGTAGGAATATTAATTGCTGCTTTATTCCATTACTCAACACTGTTTTACCTGGTTTTCATTTACGCTCGAAAAAAATTCAGCATAAAAAAGCTGTTAGTTGTTTTATCCATCATGGTTGTATTAGCATTATTAATAAAAAATACTTCTTTCATTTTAAGTATCGTGCAATCAATAACCTCAAACAGCAGGTTTAGTCAATGGCTTAGTATGGCAGACTCATCTGTTGTCATTCATTTAAACTTAACAGGCATTTTTGCCAACGCTTTTTTTATTGTTGGTATGTTTTTTCTTTCGAAAATAGTTGTGAGTGTACTAATTAAGAACGATAGTATTAATCAAAGTTCTTTATCCAAGATTGATCAGCAATGTCGAAGATCTGGTGGTTTACTAATGAAGGATAGAAGGGCTTTTGACTTAATAATAAATATGAATCTACTTGCATTATTAATTATCCCTGGGTTTATTATTACTTCTGAGTACATCAGGTTATTTTATGGAATATTGATGTTTAATTATTGTGTATTTGCAGAAGCCGCAAAAGGTAATATTTTTAGCAGGAAGTTAAAATATGCTCTTATTTCACCAACTGCAGTACTTTGGACAGCTTTAATACTCTGGTTTTATACCTATCAATTTACATCACATGATGTATTTGCTGCATTAACAGGTAATTTATTGTTTAATTAAATTAGGCAAATAGAATTATTGCATAGGAGTTTTAAGTGGAGAGAGTAACATCAAAACAGTTTATTGGTAATGCAATATGGAAATTTATGGAGATAGTGGCGGGAAAAGGAGTTTCACTAGCTGTGTCTTTGCTTCTAGCTCGGTTATTGATGCCAGAGCATTATGGTATAATAGCTTTAACAACAGTATTTATTGCTTTTGCAGAAATTTTTATCCAAAGTGGATTTAATATTGCTCTTATCAGAAAGAGTGAAGTAACAAAAGAAGACTATTCTACAGTAATGTACCTTAGCCTCTTGTTTGCGACGTTTTTGTATTTAGTTCTTTTTACTGTTGCACCATTTATTGCTGTTTTTTATGAATTACCAGAATTGAAATCAATAATACGCGTTATTACAGTTCTATTTTTTTTCGAAGCCGTCACAGTTGTAGAACGGGCCATGGCTACAAGAACCATGCAATTCAAGCTTATGTCAATATCTGCAGTAATAAGTAGCGTTATTTCTGGTGGTATTGGAGTTGGCATGGCTTATTTCGGATTAGGCGTTTGGGCACTCGTAGCGCAACAAGTATTATTTTATCTTTCAGATATGATGTTTATGACTATCTTTCTAAAATGGAAATTTTCATTTATCTTCTCAAAAAGTATTGCGAAAGAACAAATGAAATTTAGTATGGGTGTACTAGGATCATCTTTTCTCGATTTTGCAGGAAATAATATATCAAGTTTAATTGTAGGTAAAGCTTTTTCTACAGAAGCGCTTGGATACTATAAAAAGGGTGGAGCATTACCTGAACAAGTTTGTTTATACACATATAGTACTGTCAGTAGTGTTCTACTACCAACACTGGCATCTTTGCAAACAAATTTGGAAGAAATGAAAGTGGTAGTGCGAAAGATTGTTTCAATAACTGCTTTCATGGTTTTTCCTTTGATGGGTGGTTTGTTTTCAGTTGCATCACCGTTAGTGTCCTTTTTGCTAACTGATAAATGGTTACCTTGTGTGACTGTTTTACAGTTTAGTTGTATTTATTATTCTTGTAATCCGCTCCGATCTATCAGTGGGAATGTATTATATGCAGTTGGAAAAAGCACATTATTATTAAGGATAGAAACATTTCGGTGCTCGTTGATGTTGATCACGACTGTGCTTATTATTTTTATTTTCAGATTTGATATTTATGCTCTTGCTGCAAGTAACGCTGCAATTGCTGTAATAATAGCAGTTATCACACATATGGGAGCCCAAAAATACATCAATTACAAATTAGGTGAATTAATTATGGATATATTTCCTGCGGGGATTCTTACAGTTATAATGATGCTATCAGTTTATCTAGCTGGTTCTCTTCCAATATCTGGCGTACAACTATTATTTGCTGAAGTCTTTATAGGTTTTTTTGTGTATACAGTAAGTTCAATCTTGTTTAGGGTAAAAAGCCTTTATGAAATTGTTCGCTTAGTCGTAAGCTTGCTAAAGAAAAAATGAAGATAAGCAGGAATGAGGAAAGTATATGGCAAAGATCTTAATCGAATCTGAAGAAATTGGACCAACCGTATATGAGTTCACCAAAATTATTAAAGCTCTTGGGAAGAGCCATCCAAGTCAGTACAGACTGGTCAAAGGCAGCAGGGTGCGGGAACATGATATACGCTGGTGTGACATTATAATTTCAGTACGCAGCCTTTCTTCATTAGATTGGAGAATCGCTCGTCTTGCCAAGAAAAAAGGGAAATTCCATATACTTAATCTGGATGATGATTTTTTAGGTATAGCCCGCAATTACGGTCTATCTGGTTCAGGCATATGGCCACAAAGACAGAAAGCTTTAAGGAGAATACTTGACTATACTGATATAGTTCTGACAGACAATCATCTTCTTGGTGAGAAATATACGAATATAGGGAAAGTATCACGTTATTGCTTAATAAACACAATTGTAAGTCCTGAAAGTATAGTAACAAGTAGTCTCGAATCAAAAATCAACAAGAAAACTAAGATTGTATATTATGTTAACGATGGTACAACACTATTTTTTGAACAATTCATTCGTCCGATTCTACCTAAGTTATGTGAGCGATACAGCTCAAAAATTTCTTTAACATTGATGGCACTAAAGCCAGAGATTTCGGAATATGAGGGGAAATTAGACATAATATGTGTTGATCATATGCACTTTAAAGAGTTTAGGGAATACCTTTCACAGCAGAACTTTGATATAGGCTTGGCACCGCTTGACGGTAAAGGGTTTTCAAAATATAAGTATTTTAATAAGTTTATTGAACATTCAATAGCTGGAATTGCAGGTATTTACTCAAATTGCGAACCTTATACATTTATTATCAAGAATATGATGAATGGTATTTTAACTGAGAACTCCTCAGAAGAGTGGTTTGAAGCACTAGAGCAGCTTATTGAAGATGATCAGCTTCGTCATAGAATAGTAAATAATGCGCAGAAAGAATTGATAGATAACTTTTCTTCAGAGAAAATAATTCAAGGGCTGATAAAAGATATCCCTGAACTAATAAACTATTCGGCACCTAAAATGAATTTTTCCATTGAAATGATATGGATTCAATGGACTTATATAATTTTCCGGATTGGTGAATATCTGTACTTTGCTGTATGGCATTTGAAAGATGAAGGTATATTCAAATTTATTACAAGAGCTGTGAGGTATATGAAAAGGATCATATCTGAACACTTGAAGGTAAAAAAAATCTCAAAGGATTGGAAATATGAGTAGGATTTTGGTAGAGTATGAAAAAGATGATCAAACGTCTGCGTCAATGAAATCAGGACTTAACAGCCTTTGGGGGACTGGATGTAAATATGGAGTAGAAATCAGATATGTTAGAACAAAAGATATAGCGAAAAATGATCTTAAGTGGTGTGATATATTATTCTTGTTTCGCCCATTTACACCGACTACTGTTAGAATAGCGAAAGCGGCAAAAAGAATGGAACGAATGTGTTTCGCTTACTATGATGATGACTTAATACGTCTTGACAATAGATTCATCATTAATAAACGTTATAAAAGCGTTAAAAGTTGCTTACAGGTTTCAGATGGCGTAATCTCACCAAATCCAATTCTGGCGAAAGATTACGCTAAAATGACTCCAACAGGACGTTATTCTATTGTAAACACATATATTAATGAAGAATGGATTACCGAACCCAAATGCAATCAGAATGAGCATGTAAGAATTGTATATGCAGCAGGGAAAGATCATGATTCGTTGTTTAACGAATACATCCGACCAATCGTTCCACAATTGTTTGAGGAATTCGGTGGTAATATATCGTTGACTTTCATCGGTGTACATCCAGACATGAAGGGTTATGACGAAACAGTAAAAATAGAGTATCTTCCACTTTTTCCGCTTGACCAGTATCGTTCTCATATGATGCAACAAGGTTATGATGTTGGACTAGCACCTTTAAAGAATGAGCCATTTTCGAACAGGAAATATTTTAATAAGTTCTTTGAATATACATTAGCCGGATCCTTTGGTTTATATTCTAATTGTTTACCATACAAACTGATTATTGAAAACGGTGAAAACGGGTTATTGGTTGATAATACTCCTGAAAAATGGCTTGAAGCAATCAGATGTTCTGTCCGTAATTCAAAAATGAGAAAGCATTGCGTAATAAAAGCTCAAAACCAACTAAGAACAAGATTTAGTATGGAAGTAGTACAGAATGAATGGATTTGCAGTATTCCTGAAATTATCTCATATACGGCGGATCGCAACAAGAATTGCTCACTTGTCTTTATAAAAATTAGATATTTTCTGTTCTCGTATTTTGAAATGCTGCATAAAACAATATGCTATCTGAAAAAAAAGGGTTACGCAAATCTTATGATGAAAATAAAAGAACACATAAGTGATAGGAATAAGTTTATTGTATAATAATCTCATAACTATCTGAAGCATACTACAAAGCAAGTTATTCCAAGCACTGTTAAATTATTAGGTTTTTTTCTAACTTCCCGTCGAACCAAAATGGAGAACTTAAATGAGAATGGAGTGAAAATTATGAAAGGTATTATTTTAGCCGGCGGGGCAGGTTCACGCCTATATCCACTTACTATGGTCACCAGTAAACAGCTCTTACCGGTATATGACAAACCAATGATATATTATCCATTATCAACCCTGATGCTTGCCGGTATCAATGAAATTTTGTTAATTTCAACACCAAGTGACATCCCAAACTTTAAAAAACTTCTTGGTGATGGATCTCAATTCGGTATTCTTCTTTCATATGTGGTACAACCATCTCCAGACGGCCTCGCTCAAGCTTTTCTTTTGGGAGAAGAGTTTATTGGTGGTGATTTATGTGCTATGATTTTAGGAGATAACATTTTTTACGGTGGTGGTTTTGTAGAAAAAATTGAAAAAGCTGTTGATAATGCAAAAAACGGATTTGCTACAGTTTTTGGATATTATGTT
>JAEZBW010000551.1 GCA_023426765.1 Bacillota bacterium | reverse complement strand
CAGCCCCCCCAGGAATGCGTCCCCCGCACCGGTAGTATCAATTACTTTTGTATCATACGTGCGTAAAAGCCCCGATCCTGAATGGTGTCTGTAAAAACATCCTTTTGGTCCGAGTGTCACAATGACCAGTTTCACTCCCTTATCCAACAGGTTCTGGCTACCCAGGTACAAATCACTATCACCCGTAAGGAGTTCCAGCTCGATTTCCGATAATTTTACAACATCTGCATATTTGAACCCCAATAGCATACCTTCCTTGGCCGCACGGGCATTGTCCCATAACAGGGGTCTCCAGTTGGGATCATAGGATATGATTTTTCCCCTGCTTTTCGCATATTCCACAGCTTTCAGAGTAGCACTTCTCGACGGTTCGTTCGTCATTGACAGGGAGCCGAAATGAAAGATATACCCCTGAACAATCAACCCATCATCCAAATCCTTTTCTTCAAGCATCGTATCGGCACCTGGTTTCCGATAAAAGCTGAAGCTTCGGTCGCCGCTTTCGTCCAGGTGTACAAATGCCAGTGTTGTATTTACCATCTCTGAAAATCTCAAGCCTTTGGTTTCGATTTTGCTTGCATGCAGCACCTGCTGCAAAAAATGACCGAACTGATCATTCCCAACCTTGCCGATGAACGCAGCACTACCGCCAAGCTTACTCACTGCAGAGAGAACATTGGCCGGCGCTCCCCCGGGATTTCTTTCAAACAGCACATTCCCGGCTGGGGACAAACCTGCCGGTGTAAAATCAATCAACAGTTCACCCAAAGCAACGACATCATACATCTCAGTCACACAACCCCTCAATTCGCTTCCGCTATTCTTTCTCCCAGCAGCTTTTCAGCTCGGTGATACTCATGGCTTCCAACCGGGCAGACCCATCTCTGACGAAAACATCCACCGAACGGATATTTTGGTTCAGCATGGTTCCGACAGGCATGTAGGTTTCACCGTCATTGCCGAAAATGGTTAATCCCGTACGGTCAACCAGTATCCTCAATTGCAACTTACCATCTACCAGATTCATTGATGTTGACACATTCTGGCATATCAGCTTTTTCTCCTGAACCTTGTATACAACTGGAATGCCATGGATAAGGATTACGATTTCCGAGCTGGATCCTATCTCTATTGTTGTGCTAATATCTAACAATTCCGCACATACTCCCGTTTGAAGCATTTTTTCATGATTGAGATGAATGTTTTCTTTAGAATGTTTTTGGGCATACAGGTTCTTTATCTCATCCACAGGCCAATAACAGAGGCGGATACCTTCCTGTGTTGTTCTCAGTGACAGAGTACAGGGGACGGTAAGGAAGCTGTTGAAAGGCATACCCGGCAGATTCGTCCTGGACCAGGCAGTCTGTATCACGTGTCCATCTTTCTGCGATATCCCGCTCCATGTCTGTGCTGCATAATAATTGGGGCCAAAGTGGGTGCAGTAGACAATACTTTCCTGTGTAAAGGTTTTACCGTCAAAGGATCCAATCATGTAGCTGCCCTTCGGATCCCAGAACACCCATTTTTTATAGTTTAAGTCTCCATCCACCGGAAGCTCGAAAAGATCCGGGCATTCACGGCCGGTAGGGAAATGAATGTCACAGGTTTTTTCCCAGTCCTTCAGATTTGGTGAGGTAAATAAGGCAAAATCATTCTTGTCCAAAAATAAAGCCATTACCCATTGATTGGTCGCTTCATGCCAGAACACCTTCGGATCGCGGTTAGCTCCGATAATGTTGCCTAAAACCGGGTTCTTCTCATATTTGATCCATGTTCTGCCGCAATCATTGCTGTATGCAAGGCATTGGGTGTATCTGACACCCTTTGATCTCGGACTTTCAGAGCCTGCAGCGGTATAGATCAATACCAGCGGCTTTTCCTCTCCTGTCTGGAATCCGGTTGTGTTGTTTTCATCCACCACACCGGAGCCCGAGAACATGGTTCCCATATCATCCGGATACAGTGCATCTCCGAGTTCCTCCCAATGAAACAGGTCTTTGCTTACCGCATGTCCCCAATGCATATTTCCCCATAGCACTCCATAAGGATTATGCTGATAAAATAAATGATACTCGCCCTTATAATAAACAAGCCCATTGGGATCATTGAGCCAGCCGCGCTTACTGGAAAACTGCAGTTGTGGACGATACTTTTCATCATACAGGTTTTCACTGTCTTTGATCGTATCACTCAGAATGAACAGTTCTGATAAATCCTTTTTCCCATGATAGTCTTCCACGGTGATTTCCAGTATTTTACCCATGTACTCCATGAGATCGCTGTAAACCCAAAAATCCGTAGGGTCTGCCGCAAGCTCTACGTCAAATTCCCTGACAAGGATTCCATCCAAAGAGAACCGTACGAAGGATTTCCTTGCATTATTCTTTACTGGAATATTCAGATATCTGCTAGATACAAATAACCTGTATGTTGTCATTTTTACAACCTCCATTATCTTCTTCTCTTAATTCGATTGAAATATTTCAATTGCTCATTCCCGGCATTTGAGCCGAATGGAATGAAGCTTAAACCCAAACTTTTCAAAATTCAGTTTCTTCGGCTTAACCTTAACGGTATACAGCCCCGGTGTTTGAATGGATACGGGGTGGCTTTTAGCATCCGATGACCTCATTCTCTTAAAGTAGAGTGATCTTGGGTTTTCCATGCGTTCACCCTCTTCAACCTTGAAATCAACTTGCTGTCCGGCAATTTCAATGGTGATTTCGTGACCACCCTCCCAACGACCGATTTCTTCTCCCAACCAGCTATAGGGCTTCTCAATCAGGCTGATAACTTCAATGTCGAAGCTGCCCGGTTGAACCACCTGAACATCCCAACTGAGCCATTCGCTGAGTTGGGTCCAATTCTGAATGGTTCCGGCTCCGGATAAAGAGATGTGCTGATTTTTATCCTGGTTTATCCTGTCCGAGCTGTACTCGATGGTATCATTATCATTTGCCAGGGTTTTTTTGCCGGATGCTTCGATATCATGATGAATTTCTGCCCTGAATGCAGGGAGAACAATCGTACGATCGGGTTGCTGCATCAACTGCTGATCGACCTTCGTATCGCCCTCTATTTCTAGAACCAGTACGGACACATCCGGATCCGGAGCGTTTTCCGGCAGTTCCACATGGAGTGTATTGTAACCTGTCCCGCACCGGAACTTCTGATGGAATTCCAGCTCCTTTTCAGGCTGGGCAAGAAGATAGGCTTTTTTAACCATATTGGTCAGTCCGTATAAAGAGAATTTTTCATTTGGCCAATGGAAAAAATGCAGATACATTTTACCCGATTTAAGAGTGATGGCACCCCAATCAAACTCATCAGGATATGGGCTTGCTTTAGTTTGATAAATAGCCTCACCATTTACCCTCAGCCAGTCCCCTACAACACCGAGAGAACGCACACTGGGTTCAGGAATGATTCCTTCGGCTGTGGGTCCCACATTCAACAGGTAGGTGCCCCCCTTACTGACGATGTCAACGAGAACCTTAAGCAGTGTACTCCCGGATTTCCAATGATTATCTTTCTTTTTATACCCCCAGGTATCGTTTATCGTTGCACAGGTTTCCCAGCATATATCACTTCCAAAGGCAGGAGATTCATTATCTCCAAAACCGATATAATCTCCCTGATCATTTCCTACGCGATGATTTACAATGCATTGCGGCTGGATGTCATGAACAAAGTCGACCAGAGACTTGCTCTGCTCTATGGTGATATCTCCCGGTGTATCGAACCATATCATGCCAATTGGCCCATACTGGGTAAGCAGTTCCTTCAGCTGTGGCTTAACCTTTTGCTCCAGATAAAGATCAAAATCGAGATGTCTGCCTTCGGGAAAATCCCAATCATTCCCAACTGCGTCTTTTTCATTCCAATCCTGAACATGCGAATAATAAAAACATAGCTTCAGGCCGGCTTTTCTGCACTCTTCAGACAATTCCTTCATCGGATCACGCCCGAAAGGTGTGGCATTCACAATGTTGTAGCCCGACATCCTGGAGTGATACATGGCAAAACCATCATGATGCTTGGCTGTAATAACGATATACTTCATTCCGGCATTTTTTGCGATATCCACCCATTCCTTAGCATCAAACATCGTCGGATTGAATTCCTCTGCCAGCTTGGAATATTCTGCTACGGGAATTTTGAGCCTGCGCATTATCCATTCGGCAATGCCGTTTGCCATTACCCCCTTCCACTCCCCGCCAGGAATCGAATATAAACCCCAATGTATAAACATCCCAAATTTCTCATCCCGTAGCCACGCGATTCTTTGTTCCTTCTCCATCCTGATTCTCCCTGTATCATGATTTTGTCAAACATTTTCAGAAAATTTCCGGTAAACAGCTTGGAGTCCTTCATTCCTTTTATTCATTTTTTCGTCCATGCCACACGTTTCAGACAAGCTGCCATTTTACACAGTAATGAGAATAATCTTGAAATACCGTATGATACGGAAAGTTATGATCCAATATCATACTAACTAAATTCTATCATCAGTCAAGTCACTGCGGATCATCCATTTTTTTAATTGTCATACAATTGTTTAGTTTCGGTGAAATATCGAAGAATCAGATCTTTTTTCGTATAGGAACAGAGGCCTATAATATTCATTATCGAAAGAATGAAGAAATGAAAAAATGTTTGTCATGCTCTTTCTACAGGAACCTTAGTTTTTTTCTGTACCTGATTTACCCATAATTCTATTTCATCTTCTGACGGAACGGGAATCTCTATCTTTGTACAAGTATACCCGATACTGTCATGTTTTGATTCCCCAAGCCGATGATATGGCTCAATATCCACTTCAACAATATTATTGCATCTATTTGCAATGTCGGCAATTCCTGAGAAATGCTCTTCCCTATCATTCAGCCCTGGAATGATAGGACATCTTAAAATGATTTTTGCCCCGGCTTCATCCAAACCTAAAAGATTATTAACTATTCTTTGATTGGATACACCAGTAAATTTTTGATGCAATGTATCATTTGTTTCTTTCCAGTCATATAAAAATAAATCCACATTCCCAATCATTGCTTTCAGCTTGCTAAATTCGGTATATCCACAGGTCTCTACACAGGTATGCAGAGCGTTTTTTTTCGCTTCCAGTAAAAGCTTTTGTGTAAATGCGTGCTGTGATAAAGGTTCTCCCCCTGAAATCGTCATGCCGCCGTTTGACTGCTCATAAAATTTTCGATCTTTTAAGACCTCTTCCATCACCTCATCACTGGTCATTTCCCTGCCGATGATTTCCAATGCGCCTACACATTCTTGTATACACTTCTTACATAAACTACAGTGGTCTCTGTTTAGAAAATGACTGTCTCCGGTAAAAGTGTGGCAACCTGAAGGACATACGGCCTGGCAACTCCTGCATCCGATGCAGAGCTTTTGATGAAACAGCAGCTCAGCACCCTTTGCCTTAGACTCGGGATTATGACACCACAGGCAATTCAAAGGGCAGCCTTTTAAAAAAACGGTTGTGCGTATACCCGGTCCGTCATGAACCGATAATTTTTGAATATTGAACACCATTCCTTTAACCGTTGAACTCATTTTTCTACCTGCCTATCCATGATGTCTGTGGCGCATGATGATGTCATTTTGTACTCTCTCATCCAAATTGACAAATCTTGCAGAAAATCCTCCGACTCTAACGATAAGGTTCCAGTAATCCTCCGGATGCTTTTGGGCTTTCAGCAGGATCTCCTCATCAGTGGTGTTCCCCTGATAAATCTGTCCGCCATTTTTCATATACGTCATCATTATCGCTTGTATGATTTCGGTTGTTGCCCAGGATGAATCCAAATCCCACATGGTAGATGCACCGCCGCTAAACATTTCCTGGGGCATTGACATGCAGGAATTCAAGGCTGTTGTCAACCCCATGGACATTGAAGAAGACTGCGGGGTGATTCCATGGGCGATTGGTCTCCCCGCTGGGTTTCCATCTGCTGTTGCACCCAGCAAGGCTCCAGCCACCGGCGCCCAAAGAAAGGTTAGAACGACAGCCTTCCCTTTTCCTCCCCATCGGGTATGGTAGTCGTTACAAATGGTACAAATATCCGACATCAATGCTCTCGCCATTTCATCTGCTTCATGATGCTGTTGTCCGTATTTAGGAATCGCTCTTAATCTAAACTGTAATTGCTTGTAGCCTTCAAAATTCGCTTTCAACGCTTTGATAAGCTCACCGGCAGTGCATATTCCATCATCAAATACAGCTTTTTTTATCGCAAACAAAGAGTCTGCGGCATTGGCCAGTCCCAGTGGTGACAATCCATAATCATGGTATTTTGCCCCACCGGCATGCATGTTCCTTCCCCTTGCAAAGCAATCATCAATCATACTGGAGATCAAGTAAGAAGGCCTTGCTTTTTCAGCTGTTTCACTATACACATCCTGTGCTTTAAAGAAGATATGCAACAATCTTCTTGCTTCTTCTATAAAATCGTTATAAAAGGTCTGGAAATCAGTATATCCTCCCAGTCCCCTCGCTCTGAACGAATTCAGCTTTTTGCTTGTTGTCAGGCACTCACCACCTGTGATACTGAGCTCTACCATCTTGGGAATGTTTACCCATCCATTGAATAGAAAATCGCTTGTCATCCCCTGGACGCCTATTTCCATACAGCCGCCGCATACATATTCTATGGCGTCTCTGGTAAAGACTCCGTTTTTATTCAACGCTTCTATAATTGCAGTATCACTTAAAACCTGCGCTCTGTTTGAACCATGCTTTAAATACTTCGCACATAATTCTACAAAATCCTCCGATGGATTTTCCGGCAGGCGGATATAAACCGATGGATGCGTGATATTCAAATCCATAATAGACTCTATCATCATATAGGAAAGAGGATTTACAGCTGATAAACCGTTTGGATAGCTGCCCCCAACTACAATCGCTTCCACCCATCCATCATTCTTATGGATTCTTTCGTCAATCCGGAGGAACAGCTCATCAATTAATTCACGTGCCTGCTGCAATGTACAGGCATTTGTCCGTAAATCCTTTTCAAGATAAGGCCACAAATAATAATCCAGTCTACCCGGGCCATTACCGCCAAATGGATTTTCTCTCATAACAACAATATATTGTATAAAGAAGGATTGAACCGCCTCATGAAAGCTCCGGGCAGGATATTTGGGAACTCGTTTGCAGATTTGGGCCATCTCCAGCATTCCCAGCTGTTCTAATTCCGCGACATGTTGATCATTCCATTCATCAAGAGCATCCAGCATGATCAGTACACCCTTGTAAAACTCAATTGCTGAACTGTCTTTTACTCTTTGCAACTTCTCGGTATACATTTGTTTCATCCCTGACGTGCCCAATGTCAGAATTCTATCCCAGAACCAGGCAATATGCCCCAGGCCAGTTCCACCACATAATTGATATTCACGTAGTTCTTTATAGTCTTCTATGTTTTTTGTAAGCTCCTGATAGGGTGCAGATGAATAATCCAAATCCCGACATACGACATCAATACGTTTTTCATTTAGATGATACACTCGCCCAATTAACTTATCATAAGGTTTTATGTATACCGACTGGTTGGTTATTGCATATGCCATGGAACGTGCAATTTTTTCCCATTGCTCCAAATGGCTATATTGTAAGTTCGCTGCTTCATGCATATCATGATTAAAGTGAGACTGTGGCTGCTTTGTCCAGCTTTCTTTTAAATCCTCTAATATTTTTACGATTCTGTCGGACATCATAAATTGCATCTCCTCGCAAAAGAGAACTTTTGCTCTTTTCTCCATCTTTGAAAATAAAGTGTTGGATACGACCTATTAGCAGATAGAAAATCTGCCCTATGAAAAAAGTCATGAAGGAACGTTATTCGACCGGAATTGTAATCCGGGGAAAAGCCTCATACAGAACTCCAGCAGCAAACTATTCTCCCCCATTGCATTATATCCTATATAGAATTTTATTGGTAGACATAAATCGGACATTTTTAGCCTGTATTATTTGAACAGATGCATCGGTGAACCATATTGGAACCACGCAGTTAAATTGGGTATAACAAAAGACTACAGGTGATGAAACCTTGTAGCCCTTTGTTATTGGCGGAGAGAAGAGGATTCGAACCTCCGGAGCGCTCACCACGCTCACACGATTTCCAGTCGTGCGCCTTAGACCAGCTCAGCCATCTCTCCATGTCTATTGAACTGCTTTTCTATTGTACATGGATTCCGTGCTCTTGTCAATAAACATAAATCGCTAATTCTTTATCATGGGCATGCAATTTCCTGAAACTCGGGTACATCCTGCATGCCGCTCGCAGCAAGGCTTTTGATACAAGGATCTTCGTTCACCACGAATGCTAATCCGAAATTTTGTGGTACTTGCGGAGTAGCCTCCGATGCTGTGGGTATCCTGATATTATTCAAGCCTTATCTTTCTTCCATAAACAAAAATGCTGCCCGCAGCAACAACACAAATCAGGCCCATGATCAAATAAGCCAGCACAAAGGAGGAGTTCTGGCTTATCAAACCGGTCAGAAAAGGCCCTAAAAACATCCCCAGGGCATAAATGGCCTGATAGAAACCCGTTGCGGTTGCCTTTTTCCCTTCAGGCACACTCTTCACAATCAGCAGCAGCAGGATTGAATAGCTTATGCCACGTCCAAAACCCAGGGCAAACTGAGCCATATAAATCACCCATAAGGATTGGGTGTAAACGATGGGGATAAGCGATAAAGCCATCAAAACGAATGAAAAACCCAGAATCCTCTTCATGCCTGCTTTTTGAAACAGGCTGGTTCCAATCAGCAAAGCTGACACGATGCCAGGCAGTGTATACAGAAAGGTTAAAAAACCGAGCTGGGTGTCTTCCATTCCCAGGCTCCTGGCTACCAGCGGGGTAAATACATATGCACTGCCATATGATACGAATTGATGCACAAGGCCCAAAACCGAAAGAAAAATAACCGTTTTGTCCCTGCCTGTTTCCAGCAAATCCTGCAGCTTCAGGGGGCGTGATTCAATTTTACTTTCCTTCAGGAACAAGGCCATCACAACACCTGCGCAGCTAAACGCCATGGTAGCAATAAAGGGAGCGTTTCTGCCGAGGTTCTGCGAAATAAAACCGCCAACAAGGGATGAAAACGTTACCCCAAACATATGGCAGGTATTCAGTATTCCAATGGCCTTTACCGAATTGGTGAAATACGAATTAAACATAACCGTATACACCGCCCAAAATGATGCTGCAATTCCGGCAAGGGTTCTTGCTGCAAGAAATCCCCCCGGAGTCCTGACCGCGATGAAGCATATCCCGGATAACACAACAAAAAGCATTCCCGTCACCACATAGGGTTTTCTTTTGTTATACATATCAGAGAAAATGGCAATCGGAATTCTGGTAAGAAACTGCATAAGGCCGTAGGTACCGCCAATCAGACCCAGCATGGTTACGCTTGAACCAATGGATTGTGCATGGGGCGTTAAGGTTGGAACATAAAAATATTGACCCATCCAAAAGCAAACTATGATCGCTGAGAATAGAATGATTTGCCCTTTTTTCATGTGTTCTCCTTTAAGTGTCAACCAAAGTGATGCAAACAAGTTGTTCGTGGCTTCATGTATAAAAGGAATTTTTTTATGTTTCTTTTCATACAAAAATCCATGAATACTGTTATTATAGCATTCGTTTTCAGGTTTGTCCTTCGAAATTAAAAAGCTGTTGTACGCCCATTTATCCCAGGAGTACTGCTTTTGTTTGCGCAGATGCTTCCGTTGCTATAATTTACGGCATTTTTCAATAGAATATACTCAGGGAATCGTTTGGGAGATGAAACACAATGAAACAGTTTTTAACCAGGTTTTATCATTATATGAAAAGCATATACAAGCAGTATACGGAAGCACAGTTGCCTTTTCTGGCAGCGCAGACAAGCTTTTTTGTTATTCTGGCCTTCTTTCCGTTTGTTGCCTTTACCCTGACGCTGATTAAAGAAACCCACCTGGACGATACGCTTGTGATGCAGGCTTTATCCAGCTTTCTTCCCACATCTGCATATATCCTGACACTGCAGATTCTTGAAAGCGCTCAGGCCAACAGAAACCTGTTCATTTCCATTGGTGGGGTGATTGCCTCATTATGGCCTTTTTCCCGGGCAGTTGAGTCATTGATTGTGAGCATAAATACAGTCTATGACGGAGAAAAGCACCATCCTCTGAAACGTCTGGGGTTATCACTGGTATTGACTGCAGCCTTTGTACTGCTTATTATCATATCCACGATTTTGCTTCTGTTTGGACGCTATATTGGCGAAGTGCTCTTTCAATATCTGGGTTCCCCCGATACGTTCATCAGGGTATGGGATTTTCTGCGTTACCAGTTCTCTGTACTGATTGCACTGATCATCTTTATGCTTTTATATAAAACCATCCCCGTAAAGAAGGTAAGAATGGGAGATATATTCCCCGGAGCAGCCTTCGCAACGATTTTCTGGATGCTGCTGTCGTTTGTCTTCTCCCTCTTCATGAACCGATTCTTCAAGTTTGCCAGTATTTATGGCAGTATTGCCGGCATCATTCTATTGATTATGTGGCTTTTCTGGGCGATGCACATCATCCTGATAGGCGCGGTGATCAATTCAGTAAATGCAACCTGGGGTATTCAAAATGTAAAAAGACTGAAAATCTCAGAGAAGAACTCGTGAGCCTTAAAAATACACAGGAAGGGAGACCAGTTGGATTTCCCGCGCAACGCTTGAAAAAATTAAGAAATTCTTCAGAATTACCGTACATTTTTATTAAGAAGTCTCCGGTACAGTAAAGAAAAAAGAACCCGGAGAAAATATGTATGAAGAAAATTCTGAAAATTGAGATCTTTTTAATCCTGATAGCAGTTTCCTGCAACACACTTATTTCCTTACCCGATGCAAAAAAACCGGATATTTCGACTGACTCACAAAATGAAAGCAAAATAAAGAACGATGTGCTGAAACCTTCCCAGTTGGCAGCGAATTATGCAATTTTGATTGATATCGCCAGCGGAGAAGTTCTGTTCGACAAAAATTCAGACAGCAAATGCTATCCCGCCAGTACAACAAAAATTCTTACCGCCTTGCTCGTATTGGAAAACATTAGCCTGGACGAAGAAATTATCATTGGTGATGAAGCGAACCTTATTAACCCTGACTCCAGTAAAGCCGGAATACGATATGGAGAAAAGCTTTCCATCAGGCAGCTTTTGCATTGCCTGCTGATCGCTTCGGGGAATGATGCTGCATATTCGATTGCTGTCCATACTGCAAGAAAAATGCGTGGGGATGAGGAGTTGAGTGAACGAGATGCGATCCGGTTTTTTTCCGATCAAATGAACCTGAAGGCCATCGAACTGGGGGCAATAAACAGTCATTTTAACAATCCGGATGGTTTTCATAATCAGCAGCATTACTCCACAGCCCACGATATCGCGCTGATTGCGCTGAAAGCGCTCGGGAACAGTGAAATCAGAGAAGTTGTCAGAAAGGAGAGCTTCCGCCTGCCGGACATCTCCGATATCGACAGGAATGGAAATGAATATTCTGAAAGAAGATTATTGCTCAATACAAATCGGTTGTTATTACAGGGAGATGATTATTATCCCTATGCGACGGGGATGAAGACAGGCCATACGGACAAGGCCGGGTTCTGTCTTGTGTCCACCGCCGAAAAGGATGGCAGATCTGTTCTGGCCGTCGTCATGAAAAGCACGGAGGAAAAAATATGGCTGGATTCCAGAACACTACTGGAGTATGGTTTACGCTTTGATCCAAAATGATCGATTGTTCATGCTGTCATTAGAGTGATATAATTTTGCTGATACTGGTAAAGAGGAGAAGGATCCATGGAGAAAATGAAAATCCTTCTGGTAGAGGATGAGAAGGAAATCGCCGATTTGGTTGAAATATATCTTAAGAATGAAGGGTATGCCGTTTTCAAGGCCTGTGACGCCTGTGAAGGTCTTCAAGCCCTGGAACAGGAAAACTTCCAGCTTGTACTGCTGGATATCATGATGCCTGGCATGAATGGCCTGGAAGCCCTTCGGGAAATCAGGAAAACCCGGACAATTCCCGTCATCATGCTGACGGCGAAAGCCGAGGATATGGATAAAATCATGGGACTAACCACCGGTGCGGATGATTATGTAACCAAGCCGTTTCATCCTCTGGAGCTGGTGGCACGGGTAAAATCCCAAATCAGAAGGTATGTCTATTTTAATACACAAAGGAGCGAAGAGCCACCGGAAGACATCATCCGCATGGATGGCCTGAACATATACAGGCAGCAGCATCGGGTCACCCTGTATGATCGGCCTGTAAACCTTACCCCTATTGAATTTGACATCTTACTTTTGCTGGCCTCAAACCCCGGAAGAGTTTTCAGTGCGGAAGAAATCTTTGAAAGGGTCTGGAAGGAAAAATTTTATGCTTCCAATAATACTGTGATGGTACACATCCGTAAAATCAGAGAAAAGATTGAAGATGAACCCGGGAAAAACCGCTACATTAAGACCGTTTGGGGAGTGGGATATAAAATTGAAAAACAGATTTCTTAAGAGCATAGCGACTAAACTAATCCTGCATATTGTCGCAGGCGCAGTCTTCTCATTTCTGGCCGCACTGCTGGTTTATGCCATGGCAGACAAGCTGAGAACAAATCCTGTTGTCTATGAGATTGGATCCTTTTTTTCAGAATTTCTGGGCATACAACCGACCTTATATCTGATCGGAATCAGTGTTTTCGTGTTGTACATTTTTTTGATTACCCGAAAAAGCGCCCATTACTTTAAGGATATCATGCTGCTGATCGGTAAGATTGAGAATGGAAACCTGGATGAAAGAATCGATATCCGGTCGGATGACGAACTTGGCGATCTGGCAGGAGCGTTGAACCGAATGACTGAAAAACTGAAAAGAACACTGGAAGACCAGCAAAGGGCTGAAGATACGAAAAAAGAAATCATTTCAAGCGTATCCCACGATTTACGCACCCCCCTCACCTCCGTCATCGGGTTTCTTGGTCTTTTGACTAACAGGAAAGCCCACAGCGACGAGGATTTGGAGAAATATGCCGGAATTGCCCACAAGAAGGCCCTCCGTCTGCAGGAGTTGACGGACGAACTGTTTGAGTTTACCCGGCTGAACTACAACGAAGTAAAAATGAAGGTTTCAGCCATCAACCTCAGCGAGCTTTTGGAACAGCTTGTGGAAGAATTCTATCCGGTTTTTGAGCAGCACCAGATGGTATGCCGTTTGTCCCTGGGGGATGAAAAGATCTGTATCCAGGGTGACGGAGATTTACTGGCCCGCGTATTTGACAATCTTTTCAACAATGCGATACGCTACGGGAATGACGGGAAGGCTGTGGATGTCAGGCTGGAACGTGAAGAGGGCCGTGCACTGATTCATGTTACGAATTATGGTGAGTGCATCCCGGCTGAACATCTTCCGTATATCTTTGATAAATTTTATCGGGCGGAAACCTCCCGCTCCCGAGAGACGGGCGGAACAGGGCTCGGTCTTGCCATTGTGAAAACTATCGTCGAAATGCACCGGGGAACGATATCGGTTGAAAGCCAAAATCACCAAACCAGCTTTCATATCAGCCTTCCAGCAGAGCCGTCCCTGCTTCAGGCAGCAATGTAATAATCAATTGAACAGTATATGAATCCTATAGGATAACACTATTTGATGAATCCATTTTATTGTTCGTTCTGTTTGGCAAGCTTTCGGGTCTGATCCTCGGTGATCAATGCATCGATGATATCATCCATGTCTCCATCGAGAATCTGATCGATTTTATAAAGTGTCAACCCGATGCGATGATCGGTGATACGTCCCTGGGGGTAATTATAGGTTCTGATGCGTTCGCTTCGGTCACCGGTACCCACCTGGGATTTCCTGTTTTCGGCCAGGGATGAGTCAGCCTGGGTCTGAGCCTGTTCGTACAGCTTAGCTTTTAAAACGCTCATGGCTTTATCACGGTTTTTATGCTGTGATCTTTGATCCTGGCAGGTAACCACAATACCTGAAGGAAAATGGGTAATTCGGATGGCTGATGAGGTTTTATTAATATGCTGGCCTCCGGCGCCGGATGCACGGTAGGTATCCACCTTGATATCGGCTGGGTTGACCTCTACCTCGGGCACATCATCAACCTCCGGAAGAACCGCAACGGTAACGGTGGACGTATGAATTCGGCCGCTGGCTTCGGTGGAAGGAACCCTTTGCACGCGATGAACACCGCTTTCGAACTTCAGGCGGCTGTATGCCCCTCTTCCCTCGATGGAGAAGACGACTTCCTTAAACCCGCCCAGCTCTGTTTCGTTGGCATCTATGATGTCATAGGTCCAGTTCTTTCTTTCTGCGTATCGGGTAAACATGCGGTAAAGAACGCCTGAAAACAGGGCTGCTTCATCGCCTCCCGCCCCGCCGCGGATTTCAATGATGACATTGCGCTCATCATTGGGATCCTTGGGCATCATCAGGATTTTCAGTTCCTGCGTGGTTTTTTCCAAACCTGCCTCGGCTTCATCCAGTTCGGCCAGAATCATTTCGCGAAGCTCCTTGTCGGGCTTATCGTCCAACATTTCCTTCGCATCCTGGATGGCAGCCTTAAACCGCTTATATTCCCTGAATTTCTCTACAATTTCACCCAGATCGGAGTATTCCTTCATCAGCCTGGGATATAAATCCTGGTCTGAGATGACGGCAGGGTCGGTCAGCTTTATATTAATTTCTTCATACTTGTTTTCCAGCGTTTCCAGCTTATCAAACATAAAAACCTTACCTTTCAAAGGGGATCAATATTTCAATGGCAATTATAGCACATTGCAGCCATGCTGCAAACCCTGGGCATGAAAATCGGGCATTATTCAAACAGCTCGCGGATTTCCTCCCGGGTAAGCTTATGAAGCATGCTTTCCCCGGGCTTGATGACCATATTGATCAATTCCCGCTTTCTTTCCTGCAAAAGCTGAATTTTTTCTTCGATGGTGTCCCGGGTGATCAGCCTGAAAACCTGAACCACCTTGTCCTGGCCGATTCGGTATGCCCGGTCGGTGGCCTGCTCTTCCACCGCGGGGTTCCACCATGGATCATAATGGATGACCGTATCCGCTCCGGTGAGGGTTAACCCGGTGCCGCCCGCCTTTAGTGAAAGAAGAAAAACCTGGCCTTCGCCGTCATTGAACCTGGACACGATGGTGGATCTTTCTGCCGCAGGGGTCTTCCCTGACAGGTAAAAATAGGGGATATCCTTTTTCTGCAGCTCTTTTTCAATAATATCCAGCATGGAGGTAAACTGTGAAAAAAGCAGGATCCTGTGCCTGGATCCAAGCGCTTCCTCCATGATTTCTTCCAAAAGGTTCAGCTTGCCGCTGCCTCCTTCGTAGTTCTCCAGAAAGGACAGCGGGTGGCAGCAGATTTGACGCAGCCTTGTCAACGCCGCAAGAATTTGGAGCTGGCTTTTCTCGAAGCCGTTCTTTTCAATGTTCGCAGCGATTTCGTGCCTGACCTGGGCCAGAACGGCCAAATAGAGATCCCTTTGAAGATCGGTCAGTTCGCAAATCAGCGTGGTTTCTATCTTTTCGGGCAGCTCCTTTAGAACATCCCGCTTCATCCTTCTAAGAATAAACGGCCGGATGTGCCTGCTCAGATCCATCCCGGCGTCCTTGCTTCCCTCGGCCAGGATCGGCTTGACAAACCGATCCTGAAACTTTTGCTGGGTAAACAGATAGGAGGGCATGATAAAATCAAAAATCGCCCAAAGCTCCATCAGGGAGTTTTCCATGGGGGTACCGGTCAGCGCGAACCTGTTCATCGCCGAAATTTTCCGGATAGCCCGGGCGGCCTGCGTGAAATGATTTTTCACATGCTGTGCCTCATCGATAAAGCAGAACGAAAAAGGTTGGTTCTGGTAAGCCTCGATATCTCTGCGGATCAGAGGATAGGAGGTGACAACCAAATCCACCTTGTCAATATTCTCCCAAAGGGCCTGCCGCTGCAGCAGCGACCCCGATACAGCCATCACCTTCAGCTCAGGGGTGAATTTTCTGGCCTCAAGCACCCAGTTGTACACCAGAGAGGTGGGGGCTATCACCAAAGCCGGCTGCTTACGGATCTCCCTCTCCGAAAGCACCAATGCAAGAACCTGCAGCGTTTTTCCCAGCCCCATGTCATCGGCAAGAATTCCGCCAAGCCCGCTGTTGGTCAGCGACTTCAGCCATTGGAAACCTGCCTTCTGATAATCTCTTAAAATCGGCTGCAAGGAAACGGGAATATCATAAGTGCGATTTCTCATGAAAGACAGCTGAGCAATGAATGCTTCAAAGTCATCAGCCTTCTGCAGCAGTTGATTTTCTGTTCCCTGCAAAAGGCTGTCCAGATAAAGCGCCCGGTATTTCGGCAGCCGTATGACCCCGTCTTCCAAATCATTCGGGCTTAGATCCATCTGGTCGGCCAATTCGGCAAACCGGTTCAATTCCGGGTATTCCTCCAGAGGCAGGATCGCGCCATCTTTCAGGCGGAAAAATTTCTTCCTTCTTCGGAAGGAGTCCAGAACACCCTTTAGTTCCTCCCAGTCCAGCCCGGCCGTATCAAACGATACCTCCAGCAGATCACCCACCAGGGATACTCTGCCCGAAATGTTGATTTTTCTTTTTACCGTAACCCTTTTAAACTCTTCGGAATAGAATACCTCTGCCAGTTTCTGCAGATTTTGAAGCTCCCCGAACACGAAACGGTAGATATCTCCCTTGTCTAGCAGGCAGAACAGGTCTTTTTCAACTGAAAACCCATTTTGATAGAAGCAGTCCAGAATGGGCTGTTCCTTTTCCATATCTCTTAGGACGAACTGATCGGGAAGCGCTGCAGAATCTTCACTCAGGGCCGGATTCACCTGATAATCTCCGTAGTTGAACTCCACCCGGGCGCTGATGCCCTTGTTGTATTGATCCAGGTATATAACCGGCCGCAGAGGTGCCTGAATGATATGCTCCTTAAGGGATGGGCTGACCATTACATCTCCGGTTTTTTTCATGATGGGTACCACTTCGGAGATAAAGCGGTTCTGGTATTGCACCGGAACGATGATTTCATTCAGGCCTGCCTGCTTAAAGCCTTCCTGCATGACCGAAAGATACCTGCGCTGCTCCTGCGGTATTTTATAGATCTTGCCCTGATGGTAATAAAAAAGGCCTCCGGGGATTAGTTCTGCCGGCAAATCTTTCGTATCCATACGAACGGACAGCCATTCGTCCATTTGCCGAATCTCAAAAGTAACCGGAATGGTGCCCTCAGTTACAGGAACAATCTCCAGTTCCTGCGAAAAGATGGAGGCCGGAACGGCATCTCCAATCATAATCTCGAGAAACCTTTCCAGATGAGAAGGCATCAGCAGAAACTGCTTGCCCCGGATTAGCCCGGTAAACCGGTATGTTCCGTCATGCTTTGCCAGCTCACGGTGTGTGGTGTAAATATCCCTTAACAGGTTGATGATCTGCTCATCCCGTCCGGTAAAGAACTGACGGTTGCTGTCAAGGGTGAACATCCTGCCATAAACCAGTCTCTTGCCATTCACCCAGGCATCAATAAACTCTTCTGCGTTTTTTACCACATAAGAACGGTTTAGCCCGGTGCGCAGCTCCAGGTTGCCCATAATTCCCCGATCGGACTGCACGAGATAAAGCGTGGGGTAGAGTGACAGCTGATCCCGAGTACCTTGAAAGGTCCCTCGTTTTGATGCATCCAGGCTGGTAAAAACCGCCTGAATCGCCTTGTAGCTGTTACGATACCGGGTGTACCTGGTTTCAATCAGTTTACGGGCTTCAAACAATACGGCAGCAATATGCTTGCAGGGCTTTGCCCATTCCCTGTAGTAAGGGCAAGTGCAGGACTCCCTGACAATCTCCCGGTTAGCGTTCAAAAACAGCTTCACCGTATAATCCTTACCACCATGCACCCTGGCCACAACCTGGCCTTCGGCTTCGGACATGTTCAGATCTTCAACAAAGCTGTTGAAAAAATACATCCGTCCCCGGTGATAGACACTGGGGTCATTGATATAATCACGAATATCCTTCTCGTTTAGTTTATATAAATTCATTTGATCCCTCTGGGTTGTTTGTTCTGTGTGCCAATGCTTTGGCCAGCACATCATTATATTATATCACAGAAAACAATCCCCTGTAAAATCAGGTTTTATCATAATGTGGCCCTTGCAGAACTATGGACACCATCCCCTGATAAACTCGTTTCCAGTATAATATAACCTTTACAGCGCTATGGACAGCAACTTTAACACAGAAAAGGAACCGATTCTTATATCAGTTCCTTTCATTTACCTGCTTTAGTTTTGTTATCATTTAAAATCCAGTGCTTTGAGATTCAAAAGCCTACTTCATAAAGTACAGGATAATCGTGCGAATATTCAGTGCGGCAACTGCAATGCCTACCGTTATCATAATCGCCTTCGGAGATTCCTGAGTGTACTTCATTCTTCTACTTGACATAATAATTGAATCAAATAGTACCGTCCCAGTGACTCAAATCGGCTTATTCGATCAGCTGATCCAGCGTTGTTTTTTCAAGCTTTTCAGCCACAATGTTGCGGATATCCTTAAACACCTGCAGCAATTTATTACTTCGTTCAATCGGAGTATGCTCGAAAAAATACTGGCTCGCAGAGCCCACCGAAGCCAGGGGCCCGTCGATGAGGCGGATGATTTCGGCCAGAGAGATCTTCTCCGGAGCCTTTGCAAGTTCGTAGCCTCCGTTGGCTCCGCGCAGGCTTCGCACATATCCCGCACCCTTCAGCTGCAGGAAAATCTGCTCAAGATATTTCTTGGGAATCCCGTTTCTCTCGGACACTTCCATTATTTTCGCCGTATCCTTCTCATAGCATCTTGCAAGATCCAAAAGGGCCAGCAGTGCGTACTCGCTTTTTCTGGATAAACGCATACATCCTCCACAGGGGTTGGTGTTCTGAATTTTTTACAGGTTCAGCTGCTTCCGGATGGCCAGTGCGGACGCCTCGATATCTTCATTCTCCGAAAGCTGAAACCTGACTGGGATATCCGTTGTAGGTTCGTTCCCCACCCATATCACCGAAATGGCTTCGGGTGGTATGCTTGTTTTTATTACGTCCAAATCCGAAGCGTTTAGCTCAACTGCCGAAACAATCAGAATCATTCCTGCATCCAGCATGATATGAGCAACCTCCGCCAGCCGCCGGATGTGTTCTTTTCTGTTCAGCGGCACCATGTTGATGTCGATGATGTCGGCATCCAGCCCGAACATCAGGCCGCCGATGCCCAGATAGTAAACAAATCTTCCTTCGTCGAACAACTGCCGTTCAACGCTTCTGGCAACTTCCTTGCGGGGGCTTGACTTTTCACCGGTAATCAGCACCAGCGCTGCCTTCTGGTTATACTTTTCTGCGCGGCTTTCACTGCTGATATCACTGCCAACCCACCTAAAGTTCCTCATCAGCACTTTGTCGCGAACCCAGCTGGTCTGGTCCTCCATCTCGTGCATCACAATGCCGCCGCCCGAAATTTCATATTCATCGACGATGACAAAACGGCTGGTTGCAGCAATGTCCGTCATCAGGTCAAAGGCGATATGGCGATCCAGGCTAAGCACGCATTCAGCCACCTCGTGCCGATCCACCTGTTCCTTCTTCCGGCTGTCCAGATTGGATGCGTCCAGAACGCTGCGGATTTCTTCCAGCTGCATTCCTACCTTTGCCGTACCCAGCTTCAGAAAATAGTTTTTATTTTTTACCAGTGGTTTTTTACCCAGCCAGAACAGATTAACAAGCATGCGCCCGGTAACCTTGGGCTGAAGCTCTTTTGCAAGGCATACCATCTCACCGCGCTTCACATATATCTGTTCATTCACGGTGAAGCCGCAGGTCCAGCCCGCGCCTGCCGATGTTTGCGGCTCGCGGTTAAAGGCTTCGAGGGTCTTTACAATGGTTCGCTTGCCCGAAGGGTAAAACACCACTTCATCACCGACCGAAATCCGGCCGGTCTCGATGGTACCGGCAACAATCCGGCGGTTATCACCATTTAGTGTGAACTTATATACGTCCTGAACCGGCATGCGGAAGGGTTTATCCTCCTGCGCGGTTTCATTTTTAAAGGAATCCAGCACCTCAAGCACATTCATGCCCTCATACCAGGGCATTTGGGTGGAATGATTGGCGATATTTTCACCTTCCATCGCACTGATGGGGATGAAGCAGGTTGGTTCCACGTTGATTTTCTTTAGAAATCTTCTGTATTGACGTTCAATCTTTCGAAATGCCCGCTCATTGTATTCTGTTAAATCCATCTTGTTTACGAGCACGCACACCTGATGAATACCCAGCATGGAAAGCATGTATCCATGACGCCGCGAATTTTCCTGAACGCCTTCGTGGGCGTCAATAACCAGAAGGGCGGCTTCCGCCCTGGCGGCACCGGTGATCATATTCTTTAAAAACTCGATATGTCCGGGGGCATCGATGATGATATAGTTTCGGGCATCGGTTTGGAAAAAGCAGCGGGCCGAATCGATGGTAATCCCCTGGGAGCGCTCGTCCTTCAGCGCATCGAGGAGAAAAGCATATTCGAAGGGCTTCGCGTTGCGGCGACAGGTTTCCTTTACCTGTTCCAGCTTTCCATCGGGCAGCGAATGGGTGTCTGCCAATAATCTCCCAATCACCGTACTCTTTCCATGATCCACGTGACCAACGATGACGATATTCATATCCTGCTTATGGATTAAATCTCGTTTGTTTATCGGATGCACCGTACTGTTTACCATCATTCAAACGAACCTTTCTATTTCTCTGTTAGCAATTGAACTTTCCTGAGCTGCTGACAAGCTTCGCACTGTTATGCAAAACTCCGGTTGACAGTCTTCAATCCTGCCTGCTTTTTGTCGGAGATGCTTTGTTTTCGCAAAGCATTACATGTATCCGCCTTTACGCAGCTCCTCCAGGCCTCCCCCGTCTTCCTTGTCCTGGGCACGCCCCGAGCGTTCTGCGATGTTGGCAAATTTTCCGTTTTTCAGTTCCATGATGATACCATCCACATCCTTTGCATCGGATTCCACCGGATAGGTACAGGGCCAGCAGCCCAGCGAACGGTATCTTTTCCCCTGCCCCTGATCGTAATACAGGGATACGGTGGGAACATTCTCACGTTTGATGTACTCCCAGATATCCAGTTCGGTCCAGTCCAGCAATGGATGGATGCGAAGATGCGTTCCCGGTGCAAAGTCTGTTTTGAACTGCCCCCAGAACTCCGGCGGTTGATCGCCGATATCCCAGTCATTGTTTTTGTCACGGGGCGAAAAGTACCGCTCCTTGGAACGGCTTCCCTCTTCATCAGCACGCACGCCGACGATGACACCGGTATACGGCTCGCAGTTATGATCGATTTCATATGCCTTTTTTTCATGGTTCATCCGGTACCGCGGCCATTGTCCGCTTAAGGTGTTCCGAAGGGCGGCTGTTTTCAGGTTTCTGCAGCACTCAATACGGGTAGCTTTGCCATCCGGGTAGGTTTCCTTGTTATCCAGCGCTTCGCGGTTCTCACCATAGATCATGTCCAGGTGCCATTCCAGAGCAAGACTGTCCCTGTATTGAATCATTTCTGGGATTTTATAATGGGTGTCGATATGCACCAGCGGAATGGGCACGTGACCGAAGAAAGCTTTCCTTGCAAGCCAAAGCAGAACAGTGCTGTCCTTCCCGATGGACCAAAGCATGCACAGGTTTTTAAAGCTGGCATATGCCTCCCGCAGGATGTGTATTGACTTGTTTTCGAGACTATCCAGATGGTTCATGGTCATACTCCTCTGAAACGCTTAGTGGTTATTCGGCTGATTGCTATAAGACATTTACCAGCCTGTGCATTTGCATGCTTACCCGCATATCTGTCTGATACCGGGCAGAATCCGGTGTTATTCCCGTTTATCCGCGTGCTTTGTCTATAGCGGGATAATAGCAATTCCCGCTGCTTTCAGCGTTATTAATTAAAAAGAACTAAAGCGTTAATTGATTCGCGGGATGGTTGATGATATAGAACCCCTTTTCATTCAGACTGTTCACCCGGTTATAGGTCATTTCACTGTCATCCATCTGTCTGAACACGCCGCCCGCTTCTTCTACAATACACTGCATCGCAGCCGTGTCCCATTCCATTGTGTAGCCGAACCGGTAGTACACCTCGGCTTCTCCCCTGGCAATCAGACACCCTTTAATGGCGCTGCCGACGCTGGCAATGTTTTTAATGTTATTTTTCTCTATCAAAGCCTGCAGTTTATCGGAACGGTGGGAGCGGCTTGCCAGCATACGGATGTTTTCCGTTCTTGCAGACACTGTTATTTTCTGCGCCTGTCCATCTCTTTCATAATAAGCTCCCAACCCCTTCGCTGCATAATACAGCTCCCCGGTTACGGGAATGCCAATGACGCCGAGAACCGGCTTACCGCAAAAGGCTAACGCTACATTGATGGTGAACTCACCGTTCTTTTTCACGAATTCTTTCGTGCCATCGAGCGGATCAATGATAAAACACCACTGGTTATTCAGCCTTTCGGGATCATCGTGGGATTCCTCGGCCAAAATGGCACACTCGGGATATTTGTTACTCAGCGTCTGAACAATTAATGTGTTGGATCTTTGATCAGCTTCGGTTATAGGTGATTGATCGGCCTTGTAGTCAACAGAAAAATCCTTCGAGTAAACCTCTAAAATGACTTTACCGGCTTCCATGGTCACATTTTTTACAGTTTCCAGCACTTCCGACAGACAAGACAGTTCCATACTCACGCTCCCGGTTTAGCATAAAGGCATTTAAAATTTGTGTGTTATCATGTATGTCCACTATTATAGTATACATTGTCCTATTAGGAAAGCCTAATTTTAGAAAGGATTTGAAAAGCGAAGAAGATTCTCCGGGTAAGATCCTTCGCTTCGCTCAGGATGACAGCTTCGCTTTTGGTTTCTATAAGAAAGGCAGGATAGGAGTTGATTAGTTCTATATGGAATGCAGCGGAAGCTTTTCGTAAGTATTTTTCATAAAGCCCTTGTTCACTCTGAACAGCTCACGAACAGAATAGTTCATGTCCCTGCTTCCGATGAGTACATCATTCAGGTGTTCTTCCGGAAACTTCAGACAGTATCCGCAGCCCTGGGAAGAGATTCTGCAGGGCAGCGATATCACCTCAAAAACCAGGCCTTTCTTTTCAAAATATCTGCACATTTTGATCGTATAGTTTCCTGAATCATATACAGCCAGACAATCCATTATCTTTCCCTCCGGAATTTCACCTGCTTTCATAATATGAGTGAATGGGCACACAGTTTCCTGGTTTCCATTCTGCAAAAATAAAAGGCACTATTCTGCTGTTCCGGGGTTTCCGAAAAGAAAACAGGATGCTGAATGAAACATTCAAACATCCTGTTGGTACGCCCGACACGAATCGAACGTGCGACACCAAGTTTAGGAAACTTGTGCTCTATCCTACTGAGCTACGGGCGCATATCCTTAAATATTCTACTACAGGTTTGCGGCTCTGTCAACGCACGCGTGAAGTGTTTTCCGACCTGGGCCATGCCACAAGCCCTATCGGTTGAATAGGACCCGGGTGGATCAAATTGGTGCTTTGCCGTTTTTTTCATTCATGTTAAAATGAAGTTGTCCATAAAATGAATCATGACATTCTTTAATACTCTATTCAGGAACAAGGAGTTTACATATGCGAAGCACTCACAGGTTAATGATATGCGTTACAATAGTTTTCCTCATTCTTTCGGCTTTTACATATACGCATTCCTCCGCATTGTCAGAACAGCTTTTTATCACAGTAAAAATAAACGGTCAACCTATCTTCGTGGATACAAACCCCTACATCAGACAGGGCAGAACCTTTGTGCCCATCCGGTTTGTTGCTGAGGCCTTTAATATGGAAGTGGACTGGATTCAGGATGAAAAAAAGGCTATTTTAAAGAATGACACAACCACCATTGAAATGAGAATTGACAGCAACACCTTGCTGGTAAACAATGAAGAGCTGCAGATGGGTGTCTGTGTTGAAGGAGTGGATGGCCGTACGATGGTACCCATCCGATACTTCGCTGAAATTCTTGAATTCACCGTTGTGTGGGATGATTTAACCTGCTCTGTGGATCTCGTAAAGGAGGGCGCTGAAATACCTGTATCCTGCCTTTTAGCCCGATCCTATACCGACGAAGATTTGATCTGGCTGGCAAGGATCGTAGACGTAGAAGCCAATAATCTGAGCCTGGAGGCCAAGGTCGCTGTTGCCAATGTGGTTTTGAACAGAAAGAAGAGTCCGGATTTTCCGGGAACAATTCATGATGTCATCTTCGATTCGAAACAATTCCCACCGGCGCACAGAGGCGGCTTTACCGAAAGAATCCCGCACAAGGCCAGCGTTATTGCGGCGAAGATGGCCCTTGAAGGGATTAATAATATCGATAAATGCCTGTTCTTCAATGACAAAAAGTTTAAAGGCAAAGATAAGGATTTATATAAAGTGATCGATGGAGAGTATTTTTATTATTAATACATGTGAAGACTATTAAAAAGGCCGGCCGGAATACCAATACCCCACGGGTTTCTTGTATTCCAGCCGGCTCTTTTTTATCAGAAGGTAACTACCTTTTTTGGTGCATCGGGCCAATCCGTTTCATTGTTGTTTGTTTCGGGCTCTACCTTTTTTGCATAAGCCTCTAGATCCTTCCAGCCCATTTTCTTCGATGCCCATTCTATTAAAATTTCATCATTATTCAGTGCAAACTCTTTTTCTGCAAGATGCAGCCTGGGCTGAACAGAGCTGGAATGGTAAGCAAGCTTTTCAGCGGAATTGTTCTCAAAATAACCCGCCCGGTGTTCCGCGATTATTTCAGCGGGAATATCGTACATTGTTCCGTCGGACATTTGAACTCTTAAATACTTTGCCATGATGACCCACCCCTCTGAATTCATAAAATCATTGTTAATTTTTTAACTATATCTAGTTTATCATACCCGTGGTAAAAATGCTATCGTTTTTCTGCTAAAAAAGTCAGAGGATTTGCATCAGATATTGGCTATTTTATTGAACCTCCAGGGTGTGTCATCCTACCATAGGAATCTCGCAGATCACTATAGAGTAATTAATTGCACCGCAAGATCCTGCGTTTTACTCAAGATTATATATGAAGCTCAATGGAAGAACCTCCGAACAGACAGTAGAAGATTACAGTGTCCAAACGCAGGGATGAACCATATGATAAAGTACAAGTTCAGTTTAAGGTGGTGAAAATATGCCTTCCAGATATCGGGCACAAATTCCTTTCAGAAGATTCTTCCGTCAGCTACGACCAGTTCAGCCGGGAAGACCTCCAACGCAGGAGGGCCCTCCATTCGGACCTCCAACAGGCAGGCCGCCTGTAGGACAACCTGGAGGTACGCCTCCATTCGGACCTCCGACAGGAACACCGCCCTTTGGACCTCCGGGTCAGCAGGGTGGACCTCCGGCAGGGCCTCCGCCTTCCTTTGTCCCAACACAAAGGGGCGGCATATCCCCCCTGGCGGTGGATCCCGGTGCAATTCGTCCATGCATTTTCCGTTTTGTGTATATCTGGCTTGAAAACGGCAGGCAGTTCTGGGCATGGCTTGTGTTTGTCGGGCCGCGTTCGGTGGCAGGATGGCGATGGACCGGATTTTCCTGGGTTTACTTTGGAACCGATTTGGATAACATCAGCAGCTTTATCTGTTACTGATTTCAGTAACACCGCATTTTTATCAAATGCACTAAGACTCTTGGTTTTGGGATGTAAATCAGGTTCCGCTTCAGTGGTGGGTACAATCCACCACTGAAGAAGCTACTACAGATAGGCATCCTTCAGCGTTTTTACAGTTTCATCATCGACCTCTTTATCACCATACCTGGTTTGTTGATAGGTATTTTTAAGGCTATCATGATCCATCCTTTTGTCCTTCTCGCTATTTTGAATCCTGTCGATGATTTCGCCAGGAGTCTCTGCCTGACTGAATGCGAACCCTTTTCTCATATGATCCAATACAAACCTTGCATACAGGAAGCGAACCCTGCTGGTATTGTCCTTCATATCCCGCCATTTTGGTTCGCGCTTGAAAAGCCTGGCTAAAAACGAGCTTTTTATCCGGGTTTCAGTTTTCAGCAGCGATTCCTGTTTGTCTACGTATCCCTGTTCCGTAGCAGACCATTTTCGGAAACGTCCGAATATGGAGGAAAACCAGGAAAATATTCCGGTAAAAATTTTCTTAAAGTTTTTGATGAAATACCACAAAATAAACGAGAAAATCAACAGGACAAGAATATAGGCGAGAATGTCCATGATCGGGTTGGATGGGGTCGCAGGCGGCAGTCCCATCCCATCGCTATCGCCGGGCGGCAGTTCTCCGGTTTCCTGCAGTCTGGTTAACCACATCAACATTTTCCCGATGAACTCTGCAATTTTTCCCGTTAGATATACGAGCGCGTTCAATAAGGTTTCCCAGAACGATAGGAGAATGATTCCCGCTAAAACCATGGTAAGAATAATTCTGTTCCCTCTTAATACCGTGCCGGGGATAATGTGCACACTGCTTTTTTCCTGGGTTTCACGGATGAGGAACCTCCGGTTCGCAAGCGGAAGCCCTCCCAAAACATAAAGGAAGGCTAATATCAGCGCAAACTCCCTGAACGGAATCAGCAAAGGTGCCTGATGCGTCAGAAAAACCGATAAAGCATGGAGCAGCAACCCCATCATATAGAAAAAAGTTTTCCGGACACTTCCTTCTATTCCTGCCCGGATACCGTAAACAAACATGACTCCGGTTCCTATGGCAGCAATCATCATGCCTCCGATTGTTTCGATCTGGAAAAACGTTGCCCATAGCCAGGTAATGCCCGCAGAATAAAGAACCCCGATGATGGCTGTGAGGATCCGGCGGAACTTTTTCATAACAGAGGTGAGCACAACGGCATTCAGCGTGTGAAAAGGAAGTACCAGTACAAAGGGTACCACACAAACCTCCGGCAATGAAAAACCGGCAATTATCAGGATGACGGGACAAAGCATGAGATATTCCAGCAAACACCAGAACCATCGCATTAAAACAGGTTTTTTCATATACTTCCTCTGTATTGGATGATTGAACCGTTTTATGATGACAACGGCCAATCGTTAAATCTTAAATATCTCCACCGCATTCCCTTTTGCCCGCAAAAGGTGGATACTATCCTCAATATCGGGGTCGGTTACAGCGGTAACGAGCAGATAGTCCATATTGTTCGGGTTTCTTTCCAGTTCCCGCTCCAGCATCGTATTAAAGCTGATACTGCGCAGAATCGTCAGCCTGGCAAGGTTCTCAAAAAGCGTGAGCTGATGCTGCTTTCCGGTGGTGGGTTCTAACCGTATCGGCTCCTTTTCCATGTCTTTTAGAAACCCATTGGATCCAAAGCCTGCTTCAATCATGTTTTTGAAGGCATATTCGAGGATGGTGGCAATCACCGAGATGCCGTACTCCACCCGTTCGGGTTCTGCCGTAATCGTCCATTGAGTGGCCTTTGTATCCACATTCAGCAGTATCATCAACCTGTGCCTTGCAGTTGGATCGTATTGATTCACCTGCAGCGTGCCAAACCTTGCAGAAGCCTTCCAGTTAATGTTTTTCATCGGGTCCGAGGGAGTATATTCCCGGATACCCGAGCGGATGAATGGATCCTCCAAGATCCAGCGGCGGACAACCCTGTCGCCCTGCCAGCTGTGTGAAGGGAGATTCATTTCTGGAAGAGTCAATAACTGCGGAAATACATACAGCCTGGCATCGGTTGTTTCATCCTTCATCGATGATAAGCTTCCAGTGATGGAGCGGGCGGTCAGTGCGGCTGACTTCAAATGGTAATAACCCCTTCGCCTGCATACTACAGTGTGTGTACGGGTGATCCGCGTGTATGGCAGCATGGAGAAAATACTGATATGGAATTCACCCTGAAGAATATTCAGGTCTTCCTGAAGCCCAAACTGCAGGCCACCGTCTATCCGGGACTCCACCTTCAGCCATGGAACAGGTAACAGCTTTCTGTTGCTGATTTTCTCGATCAGATGAATGCTCTGGCCGAAGTTGGCATGCAAGACATCAAAGCTTCGCTCGATGGTAATCCGGGAAAGCCCAAATTTGAGCGTTGACCAGGATTCGAGCATGATAATGATGATCGCAGCTAGGATCAGCTTGTATATCCACATATCACTGGGCACCTGCCTGGTTTTTAAGCCTGTCTTCGGTGGGAACGGGAATGCGCTGCAGAATATTTTCCAGGACGGCATGTCCCGCCGGTTTTCCGTCATCGCTGCCCACATGGCGGGTAACCATCCGGTGTGCCAGGACAGGCTTAACCATCTTTTTCACATCATCAGGAAGCACATAATCCCTGCCGCTGATGGCGGCCAGAGCCTGGCTGGTTTTCAGAAGAGCCTGGCTGCCCCTGGGGCTAACCCCCAGAACTACGTCCGGATGGCTGCGTGTTGCCTCGACTATCTTAATGATATATCCATACATGTCCTCAGAGACGAAGGTGTTTTTAAAGATATCGCTGATTCCCTGGAAATCACCTTGCCCGGCGACGGCCGTCAGGCCTGACAGCGGACTTTCCGCCTGGAAGCGTTTCAGGATTTCTATGCCGTCGGCGGTTTGCGGATAACCCATGTAAAGCTTCATCAGAAAACGATCCAGCTGCGCTTCGGGCAGTGGGAAGGTTCCCAGAATTTCAATCGGGTTTTGCGTGGCAACGACCATGAAAGGAGCATCCAGCAAGTAGGTCTCACCATCAATGGAAACCTGTTTTTCTTCCATGCATTCCAAAAGGGCTGACTGGGTCCGCGGAGTAGCGCGGTTAATTTCATCGGCCAGAAGGATATTCGTGAATATCGGGCCTTTACGGAAAACAAACTCACCCTGCTTCTGATTGTAATAGTGGATGCCTGTGATATCCGTAGGAAGCAGATCGGGTGTAAACTGTACCCGATTGAATTGTAGATCGAGGGATTGGCTGAGTGTTTTGGCCAGAAGGGTCTTCCCTGTGCCCGGCACATCCTCCAGAAGCACATGGCCCCCGCAGATTAGACTGACTAGAAGCTGCCGGATGATTTCATCCTTCCCGACGATGACCTTTTCAATGTTTGCAAGCAGTTTGTCGGTAAATGCTTTTAATGCTGAATGTTCCATATCATCAAACCTTCCTGTGAGAATGTTTATGTTCCGCTGTTATAATATCGGCCTGTCAGGGTATTTTTTAACATTTGGTTGGGATCGGTTTATTCGGTGAAAGCCGGGGAAGGTCGACATTTCTACTTTATGGATTGCAGGATATTCACACCCAGGTCAATCACGCGTTCTTCACCCAGAAAATCAAGCATTACCCGGGCGCGGCCCTTTCTTTTGTCCACCTTCAGGATTCGGCCCTTTAATGCGGTTAACGGCCCATTGACAATGGTCACCTGATCCCCTTCCATGAAAATGTCCGACTCTTGAATGATGTCCTCTTTGTCGAAAAGGTGACTGAATACCTCGATTTCATAGCCCGGGATCTGAACCGGCTCTCTGTCGGTGCATAAAAGCTTGAACAGGCCCGGAACCTGCCACAGGTTTTTATAGGTTTTGGCATCCAAAACCCCATGGATAAAGATATACCCGGGAAATAAATTTCTTACCCGGCGGGACCATTTGCCGTTCTTTCTTTCCTTGATGATCTTTTTAGGGATCATGACGGCAGGACTTCCGCCGAACCGATAGTCCAGGCGTTCTTTCACCAGATTCTCTTCCCCTGTTTTGACAAAAATCGCATACCATGCTGAATCGCTATTCATAATGCTCTTACTGTACCTTCCATGTTTCTGTTTCTATGGTTTTTGTTAATAACAAGGCACCGCCAGGACAGTTTCCCATCCTGGCCTTATTATATACGTTCAATCTATGTATCAGTTGACTTTCTCGTAATGCTGAATCGTTGCTCAAGTTTGTATAATATCTGTTTTTCATGGATGGGGACTATTTATCTTTCAACAAATCACGGATTTCTGCAAGAAGTACTTCTTCATTGGAAGGCTTCGGCGGTTCTGCAGGTTTTGCTTCTTCCTTTTTCTTGAAGGATGTCAGCAGCTTTGTGAACAGGAAAATGGACAGTGCGATGATCAGAAAGTCAAGTATGTTCTGCATGAAACTTCCATACATAACTGCAAGCTCTTTGATATCTTCACCGACAGCGGGACGGATGACCCATTTCAGATTGGTTAAATTGATACGCCCCAGAATGATGCCCAACAGCGGCATGATGATGTCATTGACCAAAGAAGAAACAATTTTTCCGAATGCTCCGCCTATGATAACACCAATTGCAAGATCCAGTACATTTCCCTTCAGGGCAAACGCTTTGAATTCCTTTAACATACAAATGTCCCCTTTCCGATAGTTATATCATTCTATTTTTCTATTGGCTGAGCCCTGGCACAGTATAACTTTTATTTTATTCCGAACAGTAAAAGCCTACCGTTGCTTGGACAGCCAATGAATTATATAACGAGGCCAAGATGTCCCCCACCTCTATAGGTGGCGGGTACCGATTACCTTAAACAGGCGATGAGCATATCTCCCGCCTCGATATAACGGTGTGTTGCAATTGCTTCTGTTGTTATAAGGGATGTAGTAAAACATCCTTTATTATAGAATGATTATATCGGATTTCTGGGATCATTTAAAGTCGGATTTGAATATTTTATTGATGTTGGAAAACATTCCGTTACATACCAGAGGTTTTGTGAACGAAACAGTCGCAATGGAGCTGCTTTTCTGTCTATGTTGTGAAAATCGATAGTAACCGCAATACTGAACGGAGGAAATGTAATCCACCACATCAGCAATAAAAAACAACAGGGAGCTGGAGAAAGCTTTAGCACCATCTTTCCCCAATCTTTCAGTGATAAAGTTTCCTCCTAATGCAGAATCGAAGACAAAGGGCAGAAGGATGATGACAGGAGAAGCAGTCCTTTCCAGCCTGTTTTAAAGGTCCCCTTCAGGCTTGGAACATCTTCCTTAGCCATTGGTTTTACCTTGTAACTCAAACTTCGCAGTAAATAAATGGTAACGAACCTTGAAAACCAAATGAACTATTATTGGTCAAGCTATTTCCGGGACACGCAATCTGTCAAGAATATGTTTAGGCAGTGATGCAATGAATCGA
>JAEZBW010000542.1 GCA_023426765.1 Bacillota bacterium | reverse complement strand
CTTCATCCCCGAGTATTCGGTGTGATAGCCAGCGGTGAGCTCCTGCTCGGCTTCAGGCATATCAAAGGGCGCGCGGTTGGTCTCCGCCAGCATCGAGATGAAGAAGATCAGCGCAGAGGCTGGATTCAACAGCGCATACCAAATATCTTTCTGCGCGTTGACGATATCCACAATGCTCATCGAACCGGCCAGCATCACCGGAACAATGAAAGCAAAGCCCATTGCGATTTCGTAGCTGATCATTTGCGCGGTGGAGCGCAGCCCGCCCATCGCGGCATATTTGTTGTTGGACGACCACCCGGCCAGAGCAACACCGTAGACCGAGATCGAGGTGACCGCCATCAGGTACAGCACGCCCAGGTTGATGTTGGCAAGATAGAGATTGACCTGGCGGCCGAACAGGTTGATCGTTCCACCCCACGGCACCACAGCAGTAATAATCAACGCCGGGATCACAGTAAGCACAGGGGCGAGGATGAAGATCAGCTTATCGGCCTTGTCGGGCACCAGCTCTTCTTTGAAGATCAGCTTGATACCGTCCGCTACCGGATGCCCAATCCCAAACGGCCCAGCGCGGTTGGGGCCAATGCGCACCTGGAACTTCGCCAGTGCGCGGCGCTCATACAGGGTGACGTATGCAAACCCGGCTGTCATTGTTAACAGAATGACGACTGCCTTGATGACCCATTCCCAAATCATGCCAGCATCCATGCAATCACCTCGTTAATCGGCCACGGCCGGTTCGGCCAGGCGTTGGAATTTCACCGCGCGCGGGGCGATGATCGGGATACCCGCGCTGCGCGGTATCAGTGTTACACCCTGCGGCAGCGTGTCGTTGACGCACACGGCTGCCTGCACCGTCAAATCGCCCAGGGCGAGCGCTACACGGTCGTTGTGTTCAAGGCCCATCGCCGCGGCGGTCGCCGGGTGCACCCACAATTCCGGGCGGGCCATACGGGCGTGCAGCAGCAGCGAAGGCATCATGGTGGCGCCGCGATCGTACAGCTTGGTGGTGGGGATGAGCCAAATTTCGTCCTCCCCTGCCGCACCGCGTGCCAGGTCATCGGTCTGCGCGCCTTGCTGGGCGGGCATGGCCTGTTCCACACCGCCGGTTGCCATGCGGGGCTGGAGCTGTACGCCCAAACCCTGGCTGTTCTGGTAGCTGGTGCCGCCATAGAACAGATCGCCGCGGTGAACAATCGGCCACTGGTCGTGCGTCTTCGCCAGCTTGGGGTACGAAACATCCGCGTAATCGGCTACAGATTTGGAAATGCGTTGGAACACCAGAGAGGGTACGCGCCCTTCGATGTCAAAGCCCAGGCGCTGGCCAATGGCCGCGGTGATAGCGAAATCGGGCTTCGGCCCGCGGAACGGCGAGACCGCCGGGTAGAAGCGCTGGACGCGCCGCTCGCCAGAGGTAAATGTACCCTCGCGCTCCACAAAGGTCTGCGCCGGGAGCACCACGTCGGCCATCTTGGCTGTGTCGGTGAGGAAGAACTCCTGCACCACCACAAAGCCCGCGCCGCTGAGCGCTTTGGCAAGCTCGGGGCTGTCGCCAGCCGGGTCGGCGGCGGCGATGATCACCGCGCCCGCGCCTTGCAGCGCGCCCGCCAGGTCGTTGACCGGGGCAAAGCCCATGTCGAACGCGCCCTGCTGGTTATTCTTGGGCCACACACCTACCAGGCCGTTGTTCGGGCGGCCGGTGTGGTTGCTCTGGATCAGCAGCGCGGCGCAAGCCTCGGCCAGCGCGCGCGAGCCTTCAATGCCAAGTCCTTCGGAGCCGAAGAACACCACCGCGTTCTCTGCGCCAGTGAGCGCTTCGGCGGCGGCTTTCACCGCGTTCCCGGCATCTCCGCCGGGCAGCAGCGAGCGCACAGCCTGCGCCTCGCTCCCATACTCGTAGCGCAGCACGTGGGCCGCCACGTCATCCAGCTTGGTCGGGCGCGGGCCGACCACAATCAGCTTGGCGCCGCGTTTGGCCGCCGCGCGCACGCGCAGGTACCAGATGGGGCCTTCTTCTTCCAGGTCGCAGGCCGCCACGACGATGGCGGTTTCCGCACCCATGGTTCCAATGTTCGATTCCGGCGGCAGGCCAATCTGCGAGACCCATTCGCCGCCCGCCATGTAGGTATGCAGCACGGCTTTGCCGCCCAGCGCGTCAGCGAGCTGGCGCAGGTTGAACAAATCTTCATTGGGCAAGCGGCCACCCGCCAGGGTGACGGTATTCGCACCGCTTTCCTTCAAACGGCTGGCGACGAGATCGAGCGCTTCATCCCAGGTGGCCTTTACCAGCTCGCCGTTCTTGCGTACCAGCGGGTCCACCAATCGGTTGTGGTCTTCGGCGTAATGATAGCCCCAGCGGCCCTTGTCGCAAATCCAGATCTCGTTGACTTCTTCGTTCTGGCGCGGCATGATGCGCTTGACCACCGAAGCGCCGCTGGAAATGGCCTCGCGGCGGACGTTAATGGTGGTGTTGCAGCCAACCGGGCACTGCGTGCAGATGGATGCGACCGATTTCAGCTCCCATGGGCGGGCGCCAAAGCGGAAGTCCGAAGTGGTCAGTGCGCCCACGGGGCAGATATCGGTGGTGTTGCCCGAGAAGTACGAGTCAAAGCCCGGCTCGGAGTAGGTGACAATTTCGAGCGAGCGCCCGCGCTGGAAGAATCCAATCACCGGGTCACCGGCGATATCGCTCTGGAAGCGCACGCAGCGCGCGCACTGGATACAGCGCTCGCGGTCGAGGAAGATCAGCTCGCCCAGGGGGAAGTGCTTGGCCAGGTGAATTTTGTCATCCAGCAGGAAGCGGCTCATCCCCGGCCCGTGGGCCATGGTCAGGTTCTGCAGCGGGCACTCGCCGCCCTTGTCGCAGATCGGGCAGTCGAGCGGGTGCGAGGTGAGCAGAAATTCGAGAATCTCTTTGCGCCCATCGATCACTTTCTCGGTCAGCGTGCGCACTACCATGCCGTCCGAGACGGGTGTAGTGCAGGCAGTGTCGAGCTTGGGCCCAAACTGAATCTTGGGCGTGCCGTCCTCGTTGAGCTGGGGCTGCCCGGTCGCGCGGTCAATCACCGGGCGGCCAATCTCCACCAGGCACATGCGGCACATCCCCACCGGCTCCATCTTGGGATGGTAGCAGAACACCGGGATGTCGTTGCCGATCATCTTCGCGGC
>JAEZBW010000524.1 GCA_023426765.1 Bacillota bacterium | reverse complement strand
CGGTAAGGGCTGTTCCGGTCATGCCGGCCAGCTTTGTATACATTCTGAAATAGTTCTGGAAGGTGATGGTCGCAAGTGTTTTGCTTTCCCTTTCCACCTTCACGCCTTCCTTCGCTTCAATCGCCTGGTGCAGCCCTTCGCTGTATCTTCTTCCATACATCAAGCGCCCGGTGAACTCATCCACAATGATGATTTCGCCATCCTTGTCAACATAGTCCACATCCTTCTTCATTAAACCATGGGCACGGATGGCTTGGTTGACATGATGGGAAAGGGTCATGTTTTCTGCATCGGACAGGTTTTCAATATGGAAAAACTGCTCGGCCTTTGCAACACCCCTGGGCGTTAATGTGGAGGTGTGTGCCTTTTCATCTACGATATAGTTGGCGTCGCCTTCATCGTCGTCGAAGGTTTTGTCATCGGTCTCTTTCAAGACCTTCTTTTTCATTTTCCGCACCAGAATATCGGCCTGCTGATACAAATCGGTGGATTTGTCGCCAGGTCCGGAAATGATCAGCGGCGTACGGGCTTCATCGATGAGGATGGAGTCCACTTCGTCCACGATGGCGTAATGGTGGCCGCGCTGAACCATATGCTCCTTGTACACCACCATATTGTCACGCAGGTAATCGAAACCGAATTCATTGTTGGTTCCATAGGTGATGTCGCAGTTGTATGCCTTTCTGCGTTCATCGTTGTCCATGTCATGCACGATGACACCAACCGAAAGGCCGAGGAACTGGTATACTTTGCCCATCCACTCGGAGTCACGGCGGGCCAGGTAATCATTGACGGTTACAAGGTGAGCGCCTTTCCCCTCCAGTGCATTCAGGTACATCGGCAATGTGGCCACGAGGGTTTTTCCTTCACCGGTTTTCATTTCGGCAATACGGCCCTGATGCATCACGATGCCGCCGATCAGCTGGACACGGTAATGGCGCATCCCCAGCACGCGTTTCGATGCTTCCCGCCCTACGGCAAAAGCCTCGGGAAGAATATCATCCAGGGTTTTCCCCTCTTTCAGCAACTGCTTGAAATATGGGGTCTTTTTTCTCAGTTCATCATCGGAAAGCTTTTCCATCTCGCCTTCCAGGGCTTCAATTGTATCTGCAATGGGCTGCAGCCGTTTTACTTCCTTCTCGCTGTAGCTTCCAAATATTCGTTCTAAAAGTTTCAAATTCTTACTCTCCTTCCGCTTTTCCCTTCAGCCGTTCCAAAACCAGCCGGTACCCGTCCGCCCCATAGTTCAGCGAGCGGCTGACCCTGCTGATGGTCGCTTCGCTGGCACCGGTTTGTTCGTGGATATCGCGGTATGTCCTGCCCTCATCCAGCATTTTGGCCACCTCGAGGCGCTGGGCGAAGGCTTTGATTTCAGCAATGGTGCCTACATCTTCGAAGAAATTGTAGCATTCCTCTCTGGTTTTTAAAAGGAGGATTGCCTCAAACAGCTTATCGGTTAATTCATCCTGCAGCTTTTTACTCAAAAAACTCACTCCATTAAGATATACTGTTTTAATTAGAAAAAGTCTATTCAAGGAGCCGACTCGGGTTTCCCGAACAGTCTCTAAGGAGCTATTTCGGGTACTCCGAACGGTCTCCAGTGAGCCGGCTCGGGTACTCCGAACGGTCTCCCGGGAGCCGGCTCGGGTATCTCAACGATCTCCAAAAAGCCGGCTTAGGTATCCCAAACAGTCTTTCGCTTGCTCTTATCCTTCATATTCTATCGAATAAGTCAAACAAAGTCAAACTACACGCTGTACATTGGTGAAGTATTTCATTCCTAATGTATCAGATTGTCGCCTCCTCTTCAATACTTTAGTCCAATAAAGTCTTCATCACTCCTGTAGAGATTTAACTGTGCACCACAATGAACAAAAGCGAAACTGTCGTCCTGAGCACAGCGATGTCATCCTGAACACAGCGAAGGATCTCAGAAATAGTCTTGCCTTCTATAAATCCTTCGTTACACTCAGGATGACATTCGCTTCGCTCATGGTTGCACTTTTTTAACAGTGACAACTTCACTTCCAACTTGTTTTCAATAAACTGCAAATGCTATATAATAGGTAAAGGAATAATTTACCGGGGGTTACATATGGAAAAAAAACCAACGACAGAGCTTCAAAAGAAGACCGGGCTGGATCTGTGCATCATATTGATCGCAACCTTTCTCGTACTCGGAGTTTACATGGGATTTCAAAACCAGTTCAATGCTTTTACCGATAATCAGGGCATACCTGTTTTGCTGCGGGTTGCGGTGATGGCTTTCATGCAAATTGGTGTTGCAGGTCTGGGTATAACCCTTGTTTGTATGATACGGAAAGAAAGCTTTAAACGCAATGGCCTGCAGGGCAAAGGCACTCTAATGTCCATCGTTTACTCAGTGCTGGCTTTTATTCCATACATCCTGTTCAGCATTGCCACTGGACAAATGCAAAGCTACCTTCCCTTCCAAACGGTTTGGATGACAAGGGAAGTTTTGGCGTCCGGGTTTCCTGTGAATGCGTTGGGAATGGGATTGATTGCTGTTGCCTGGGGTTTCTTTGAGGGGTTCAACTATGTCGTGATCAGCAATAAAATCAATATCATTTTCCCATCATCAAAGAAATGGCTGAATTGGGGCGCTATCATCTGCGGCATCATGTGCCTTCTGATCCATGGAATGATCGGAGTAACGCCGTCTGCCATCCTGGAGGCGGTTACGGTTTTCATCATCATTTATGGCATGCTGATGGCAAAGGAGTTAACCGGCAGCGCCTGGGGCTGTGTGTTTATCTTCGTTTTTCTGTGGAATGCGTTTTGAAGCTTCGGGCTACAATATTTCCAATATTTCAACCGAGTATGTTCCTTGCGGCGCATTCACCTCAACGGTATCTCCGGCTTTATGGCCTGTTAATGCCCTGCCCAGATCCGACTCGATACTGATGCGCATATTGGCAGGGTCGATATCCAGGGTCGTCACCAGCGTGATGATGGTTTCGTCTTCATCCTCGACGAACCTGACTCTGGCCTTGCTGTTCAGTCCCAATACCGATTGATCCAGGTTTTCACCGTCGATAATCGTCGCCGATGCAATCATATCGTACAGATACTGTATTCTGTCATCGTTTTCGTGATATCTTTCACAGGCATCCTTGTATTCGGCGTTTTCGGATCGATCTCCGAAAGCGGCGGCGATTGCCTTTTCTCTGGCGATTTGCCCCCTTACGACAGACATTCTGTAATCCAGTTCATCCTGCAATTTCTTTATGTCTTCCTTTGTCAATGCATTGTTCATGCCTGTATGTTCCTTTCAGGAATGTTTTCCCTGCCAAATCCGCAGACGATCGTGAGCTTATAAGAATAATTCTTCTTTACATAATTTTTGAGCCAAATGGAACCGTCCCGGTGGCGCAACCGGTGGCGCAACTGGAACCGTCCCGCTGGCTCACCGGTGACTCAAAATACCTTTTCGATAAAAACAGTACGTTCCTTGCCTAAATCTACATCCTTCGGATATGTCAGAGGCCGGTTAACCCTGTTGTAATAAACACGGACCATGGGACGGGGGCCAAGGTTTTTTCGCACATTCACAACAATTCCTACTTCGCCGGTGGATAAACGCACCATGGATCCCAAAGGGTAAACAGCGATATTGTTCGTGAAGGTCTGCACCACCTGGCTGTCGAAATAGATGTTCCCACCGCCGTACAGGTATTCTATGGCCTGATAATGGGGGTACCCTTCGTGATAGAGTAACCGATCATAGGTTTCGCATACCGAGATGATCCGCGCTCCGAGGGGAATGTCATTTTCACTGACACCCTTCGGATAGCCGCTTCCATCCCAGTTTTCATGATGATTCAGGATCATATGAATAATGTTTTCCGGCAGCCCCGCTTCTTTGGCAAAGTAATAACCGTATCTGGGATGCTCCTTCCATTGGGACTCCTGATGAGAGTTACGCTGTGTGGCCTGAATTAATCCCGGCATTTCACAAAGCCCGATATCATGAAGTAACGCCCCCGTACCAATGCACTCCATATTAAAAGCATCAAGGCCCATAGCCCCCGCAACAAGCAAAGACATAACACAGGAATTAATCAAATGCCTGTACAGAAATTTATCATCCAGAAGCTTCGATATCACCAGAAACTGAACGACATCCCTGTTGTTCGCTATTTTGGATGCCACCTTGCGAGCTTGCCTGGATACGTTCACCATATTGTCCGATGCATTGGCTTCAGGAATATCTGGAGCAAATTTTACAATACCATCTTCCAAAAGCCTTTTGATTTCCCTGGTTGTTGTATCTACGGGATCTATCAGAAGCGTGTACTGCTCGGCTACCGATGCTGTTTTTATTCCTCGTGCCCGAAGGGTTTGAATTAACGCATCGGTCAGCTTTGTACCGTGATTCAAAAGCACTTGTCCTGTCTTGGGGCATAGAATGGGTTCGGATAGTATCATACCCTCAAGCAGACTATTGATCTCCAATCTTATCATATCATCACCCTGCAATCATTATTTATGTCATTAAATTATTCTTCCTTAACCACATGAACCGGTGCTGCGGTGAGACAAAAGGGACTTAAAAAAAGCAGATCTGGTTGCTCTGCTGCATTCCGCAGAGACAACCGTGGTTTTCCAGGATTTCGATCACTGATTTACTGACCCCGGAACGGATTTTTATATCATCCATGGACAGGAACCTGCCCTTTTTCCTGGCTTCAACGATATTGGCTGCAGCGGCCGTACCCAGCCCTGCAAGGGCATTTAACGGCGGAAGCAGACCCTGGTCGGTAATTTTAAACTTCGTTGCATCCGACTCATATAAATCAACCGGCAGGCATTTAATCCCCCGGGCATACATTTCATTGGCCAGCTCGAGGATGGTCAGCATGTTTTTTTCCTTTTGCGTAGCATCATTCCCTTTTTTTTCGAGCTCCTGTATCGCGCTTCTAACCCTGTCCTGGCCTTTGGAAACAATATCGGCATCGAACTCGTCGGCACGAACGGTAAAATAGGTCACGTAGAAGGCTTCGGGATGATACACCTTGAACCAGGCTATCCGGAAAGCCATCATCACATAGGCGGCGGCATGGGCCTTCGGGAACATGTACTTGATCTTGTTGCATGAATCGATATACCATTGCGGAATACCCGTGGTTTTCATCAGTTCCTCATAATCCGGCTTCAGCCCTTTACCTTTTCTGACATCCTCCATGATTTTAAAGGAGGTTAAAGGTTCCAGGCCATTTTGGATGAGATACAGCATGATATCGTCACGGGTACTGCTAACGTTAGGCAATGAGGTAACACCGTTTCTCACCAGTTCCTGCGCGTTGTTGGTCCACACATCGGTACCGTGGGACAGCCCCGATATACGAATTAGCTCGGCAAAGGTGGTGGGTTTTGTATCCACCAGCATCTGACGGACGAATTTCGTTCCGAACTCTGGGATCCCATAGGTTCCCACAACGCTGCCGATATCCTCCGGTGTAACCCCCAACGGTTCGGTATTCCGGAAGATTTCCATCACCCGCTTTTCCCCGATGGGGATTGTCTTTGCATCGATTCCGGTAATGTCCTCGAGCATGCGGATGACCGTGGGATCGTCATGGCCCAGGATATCCAGCTTTAATATTCTGCCGCTGATGGAATGGTAGTCAAAATGGGTGGTGATGATATTGGAGTTTGGATCGTCGGCGGGCCGCTGCACCGGTGAAAAATCACAGATTTCCTTGTCGTGGGGCACGATCATGACCCCGCCGGGATGCTGGCCGGTGGTGCGTTTAATGCCGGTACAGCCCGAAACCAGCCTGTTCACTTCGGCATTGGTGGCCGTTCTCCCCCTGTCGTTCAGGTATCCTTTGACATAGCCGAAAGCTGTTTTTTCGGCTACGGTTGCAATGGTTCCGGCCCTGAAAACATGACCCTCGCCAAACAATTCCTCGGTGTATTTGTGGGCATTGGGCTGGTACTCTCCCGAGAAATTTAGGTCGATATCCGGCTCTTTGTCCCCATCGAACCCCAGGAAGGTTTCAAACGGAATATCATACCCGTCCTTAATGAGGGGCTGCCCGCAATTCGGGCAGGTTTTCTCGGGCAGGTCGAAACCGCAGCCCACCGTGCCGACCTTTTCAAAGAACTCTGCATATAAGCAGTTTCCGCAGCGATAATGGGCCGGAAGCGAATTAACCTCGGTAATGCCGATTAAATACGCCACAAAGGAAGAACCGACAGAACCTCTCGAGCCGACAAGGTACCCGTCGGACATGGATTTTGACACCAGCTTCTGAGCAATGATGTACATCACCGAAAATCCGTTTTTAATGATGGAGGTTAGTTCCTTGTCCAGCCGCTTCTGCACCAGTTCGGGCAGGGGTGATCCATACAGCTGGGCTGCCTTTTTCTCGGACATGCTGCGGATATCCTCTTCGGCACCGGCAATAAAAGGCGGAAAGGTTCCGTCGGGAATGGGCTGAACCTTCTCCACCCAATCGGCAACCAGGCGCGTGTTGTTTACAACCACCTCGTAGGCTGTCTCTTCGCCCAGGTATGAAAACTCTTCCAGCATTTCCTCGGTGGTGCGGAAAAAGAGCGGAGCCTGCCTGTCGGCATCCTCATAACCCTGGCCGGCCTGAAGAATCCGCCGGAAGGCTTCATCCTCGGGATCGATAAAATGAACGTCGCAGGTGGCTACCACCGGCTTGTCCAGCTGCCGACCCAACTCGATAATACGGCGGTTAATATCTTTCAGCTGTTCGTAACCGGTCACCTTGCCCGAGTCGATCAAGAACCGGTTGTTGCCCAGGGGCTGGATTTCCAGATAATCATAGCATCGGGCGATTTCCAGAATTTCTTCGTCCGGTTTTTGGTGCAGGATCGCCCTGTAGATCTCTCCTGCCTCGCAGGCGCTGCCCAGAATAAGGCCCTCGCGGTATTTTGCCAGCAGCGACTTCGGGACCCTGGGCCTTTTATAAAAATAGTCCAAATGGCTTTCAGAAACCAATTTATACAGGTTTTTCAGCCCGCTTTGGTTTTTCACCAATAAAATGGCATGGTAGGATTCGCAATTCTTGTAATCCAACTTGCCTTCCGCATTCAGCTTTTCCTCGCCAAGCAGATAGATCTCCACGCCGTATAATACCTTTATGCCGGCTTTCTTAGCTGCAGCATAGGCATCGGG
>JAEZBW010000410.1 GCA_023426765.1 Bacillota bacterium | reverse complement strand
GACCACACCTTTGACGAACTGCGGGATGACATGCGCCATCGTATGCCGGACGGCATCCATATCCCCGGTCATTCTGGCCATGATATCCCCGGTTCTGTTTTTATCAAAGAAGGGGAAATCCTGATTGTTCAGTTTTTCATAGGTGGATGTGCGGATCTCATGAATGACATCCTGAGAAGCTTTTTCCTGAAGATACTGATGGACATACGCAAGGGTCGTCCGAAATACCGTCACGCCTATCAACGAAAGGATGAGAGGCGTTAACAGCTCGGTTTTTCCGTCCTTTACCACGTCATCCACCAGCCGGCCCATGATCTTCGGAACATAAAGACTGAGAACCGAGAAAAAGGCCAAAAGGGCCAGGCCGAACCCATAAATCCAAAAGTGTTTTTTCAAATAACTCCAGAGCCATTTTATGTTTGTCATAAGTTGATAACCTCCAGCCCTTATCATTATAATCTTGTTTTTTTTGTTTTAAAATGTAGAATCTTATCATTTCTATTGCGTTTATTATGAATGAGTGAAATGATCCCCTCTGCCGGGCTTGAACCGCGGCGCGGTGATGTGGTATAACAAAGGAAGCGATTGCAAGCAAAGGTTCCAGTTGCTATAATGGTTATGAATGGATATTATTGCTGAACCATTTCAGGCCCGTTGCAAGAAGGGCTTCAGGGGTTCGGCGTCACAGAAGGAGAGAAGAAATATGGGTAAAAAAGGTGGCTTCCCCATGGGTGGAATGGGCATGGGCGGCGGTGGAATAAACAATCTGATGAAACAGGCCATGAAGATGCAACAGGACATGGAAAAAGCCAAGGATGAGCTGGCTGAAAAAACAGTGGAGGCCTCCAGCGGCGGAGGGGCTGTTAAGGTTGTTGCAACCTGTGGAAAGGAAATAAAGTCTATTGAAATATCCAAGGACGTTGTGGACCCCGACGATGTTGAAATGCTGCAGGATCTGATTCTGGCTGCAGTCAGCGAAGCGCTGCGAAAAGCGGATGATGAAACAAAAGCGACCATGTCAAAATATACCGGCGGAATGGGAACCATCCCGGGAATGTTCTGACCGGATCATCCAGTTTTCGAATAATTTTTCCGATGTTTATATTGAATACCAAGATTTCTTTGGTATTCAATCTTTTACTGTTTCAGGCCTGAAAGGTCTGAACAGGAGTGTTGAATGAAGCGGAGAACTGTTCACCCGTGTCATAAGGGTTTGATCTGTCTGGAGAAAAATTATGAGCATGTATGCGATGCCGGTTGCAAAGCTGATCGATGAATTTGAGAAGCTTCCGGGAATAGGACATAAAACTGCACAGCGTCTGGCTTTTCACATCCTTGGGCTGCCTTCCGAAAAAGCGATGGCCTTTGCGAAAGCCATCGTCGATGCCAAAAGAACCATTCACTACTGCTCGGTGTGCGGCGACCTTACCGATACCGACCCATGCAGGGTGTGCAGCAGTGAAAAGAGGGATCATTCCCTGATATGCGTTGTTGAAAGCCCGAGGGATGTCGCGGCCATGGAAAGGGTGCGGGAATACCGGGGTCTTTACCATGTGCTCCACGGCGTTATTTCCCCGATGGAGGGAATCGGGCCTGACGACATTAATATGAAAACCTTAATCCAGCGTGTTGGCGAAGGCGAAGCCCGGGAGGTCATTCTTGCGACGAACCCCGATGTGGAGGGAGAGGCTACTGCCATGTATCTGGCCAAGCTGATAAAGCCGCTGGGCGTAAGGGCTACGCGGATAGCCCATGGCCTTCCGGTCGGAGGCGATTTGGAATATGCGGATGAGGTGACACTGGCCAAATCCCTGGAAGGCAGAAGGGAACTGTAACGAAAGAAATTTTAGGCGATGCCTCAGGCACCGGCCATGAAACCGAATTGGATCAGGAGGAGTGTTATGAAGGTACATAAAGCGATAATACCCGCAGCAGGATTGGGGACACGTTTTTTACCGGCCACGAAGGCGCAGCCGAAGGAAATGCTTCCAATTGTGGATACGCCTACGATACAGTTTATTGTTGAAGAAGCCATTGCATCCGGGATAGAAGACATCATCATCGTCACCGGCAGAAGTAAAAGAGCCATTGAAGACCATTTCGACAAATCCATCGAACTGGAAGAGGAACTGAAAAAAAGCAAAAAGGAAGAACTGCTGGCACAGATCAGAGACATCTCGAACATGGTTAACATTCACTATATCCGGCAAAAGGAACCCAGGGGCCTTGGGCATGCCATCTACTGTGCGAAGGCCTTCATCGGAAACGAACCCTTCGCGGTACTGCTGGGGGATGATATTGTGAAGGCAGAAGAACCATGCCTGAAACAGCTGATTCGCGTATATGACGAATATAAGACCTCGGTTCTGGGGGTACAAAGGGTTCCCGACAGCGAGGTTTCCAAATATGGCATCGTGGCCGGCAGGCAGGTGGAGGACAGAGTTTACAAGGTGAATGACATGGTGGAAAAACCCGACCCCGATCAGGCACCGTCGAACATCGCCATTTTAGGCCGGTATATCATTTCACCGGCGATCTTCTCCCATCTTGAGACCATCACACCCGGCAAAGGGGGAGAGCTTCAGCTGACCGATGCGTTAAAAAGCCTGATGCACAAGGAAGCCATGTACGCCTACGACTTTATCGGGAAAAGATATGATGTCGGCAACAAAATGGGCTTTTTGCAGGCTACCGTGGAATTTGCGCTGGAACGGGAAGATCTGCGGGACGAGTTCAAGACCTGGCTGAAGCAGACGATTAGTGATTAAATCCTGCTGCCGGGGCTTATGACCATCAGGCCATGCAGACCGGTGGTTTGCGCATGAAAAGATAAAAGAAATGGAAAAGAAGCTCCATGTGTCAGCATGGAGCTTCAATGTTCATTCATCTGAATGTTCATCCTGGCTTCCTCCAATGTAAAAGAAAAACCGGTATTCTGTTCAATACCGGCTGCATTTCGTACCTTTTTAAATCCCAATACCTGCCAACGCAATTGCTTTAGTCTTTACTACCAGCGCAGCGGGCTAATTCATTTTTGCGAACAGGCTGATGGCATCCTTTTCAACCATTAAACTGCCATACTCATTCAGATAGCCCTCAAAAAACAGTACATTCAAAACCCGGTCGCCGTATTCCGAAAGAATATTTTCAACCCGGGAGAGGTTGTGATCCACCCCGTCCATCCTTTTCAGCACCAGATAATAGGAGCCTTCGCATTGATATACCGAGCTTTCACCGGTATACAGCGGGTTCAGCCGCGCACATAGCTGGCAAAGATCGTCAAAGCTGTCCAGATTGTATATCAATACGGTGGAACAGATATTGCTGGTTTTCTTTTTTATCTTCAGATCGTTTCGTTTGTACCGGTTTTTAATAAACTTATGAATGGACTCAAAATCACCGTCTTCGTCAATGCGTGTGATGGTGATCACAAAGCCCTGTTCCACATCGGTAACCGCTTCAATGCATAGCTGGGATTCATGCGTTTCAAACCCTAATTCCAATTCAGCCTGCTCCATCAGATCCCAGAACAATTCCTGCGTCTCGGGAGAGTTGTAATTGAAGGAGGATAAGTCGATGTCCCTTTCTTCCAGGTCATCAAAGGTGACGAAGATGCGTATTTTGTTTTCACTGATTTTTTCAATTCTCATATTTGCATCCTCAGTTCTAATCAAAATGCCCTCATCGGGCAGTTGATATGCTCGCGTTTGGACATCACTTTCAAAATTTCGGCTGTTGTTCCTGCGCTGTATCCTGTCACGGTGTTTCAACGGTATAATACCTGCTGCATTACCTCTGCAAAACCTGCCGATGTTATTACCATCGGTAAACAGCTTACTATCCTTAACACTATTATACTTTGAAACAACGGCATTGAGAAGTACCAAATTATCCTGTATCATATTTCCCCATTCTGCGAATGGTTAATCAAAGAAACAGGAACAATATATACTAAAAATGTTCCCCGAAAGATGCCGCTGCAGTTTTCACGCTCAGATGAGTCAGCGAACCCATACCCTCCGGCTTTCGGCGAAAAAGTAAAAAGTTATTCCCTTAAGTCGGTAGTTCGTGTATAATGTTGTCTGATATAGACATAATTAAGAAGGAATTTTATGAAGGAACTGATTCTCGCTTCACAGTCTCCAAGACGTAAAATGCTGCTGGAACAGGTAGGAGTTCCCTTTACCGTGTTTTCCTCCGATGTGGATGAAAACATTGACACGGATACCGAACCTGCCGGGGTTGTACAAATTCTGGCTGCAAGGAAAGCGGATCATGTTGCCCGTCAGTTGTCTGAAAATCAATCCGCCGTCGTGCTTGCTGCCGACACCATCGTTGTGCTGAACAACAGGGTTCTGGGCAAGCCAAAGGACAGGGACGATGCCTTTGAAATGCTGCAAATGCTTCAAAACCAATGGCATGAAGTGATGACAGGGATTGTCTTAATCGACATCGCAACAGGCAAAAGGCTGATGCATGTTGAGAAAACAAAGGTTTGGATCCGGCCGTTAACGTCCGGGGCCATCCGGAGTTATATCGACAGCGGAGAACCCCTTGACAAGGCCGGGGCATACGGCATTCAGGGCCTGGGCGCACTTCTGGTGGAAAAGCTCGAAGGCTGTTACTTCAATGTTGTGGGCCTTCCATTATACAGTTTGTCGTTCATGCTTGGCAAAGTGGGGATTAAAACCTTCCTGCATGAGTGAATTGAAACATTTTGAACCCATCTGCTTTTTTGACGCCGGGCCGGAATTTTGATCCCGGGTGGTACCTGAAAAGCGCTGTGATAAGTTTATACGAAAGTAGAA
>JAEZBW010000496.1 GCA_023426765.1 Bacillota bacterium | reverse complement strand
CCCTTGCCTTCGGCTAACGGTTGGTGCTATCAACCCCCGTAACGGACTTTCACCGTCAAGGTCGCGCGCATGCCGCGCACACTAACAAAAATGGGAATGCACAGGCATTCCCATTTTTTTGATCCTTTACAGGCATTCCACCAAAGCATTCCACAGAGCGTCACACAGTTCTTCTTCTTCATATTCCAGTTCATTTTTGTTCATCACTGTGAAGTCTTTATCTCCTGGCAGTTTCCTTGCCGCGGGTATGGAGATGTCAAACCCATCCTGCCCATATCGGGTATGGCCCAGCCATTCAATAAGCTGCCCGATTCCGGGAAGAGGAAAGCAGTCGGCCTTGTTAAAATATTGCTCGGGTTCGGAGTATTGCGGTTCAAACTCTTCATCATCTTCAGCCGGCTCTATCTCTTCTTCGTTTTCAACCGGCTCGCTGTCTTCGTCGAAGATGGTTTCGTCGACCAGCCTGTATCTTCTTAACACCAGGCTGTTCCTTCCTTCGGTTACGATAATCTCTCCAATGACAAAAACAATGTTGTCATATTCATCATTAATAACATCCTTGCAGATTCTGGCCATCGCAAGCGTGTTTACCTCCGGCAGCCATAAATCCATCAGGTTGGCCCTTTGTGTTCCATTCAGCGCCAGAATCTGATCCGGTGTAACATATTGTTTCATATTCATCCCTCATATTTATTTTTTACCGTCCGTTCAAGGCACGGCTGTTTTACAGTTCAGACAGCTCACATCCCCGGGAGAGTTATCGGCGTACCACCTTAATACCCTGCGGTGTATCCTGCAGCTCAATTCCCATTTCCTTCAGCTTATCACGGATTTCATCCGCCCGTTTAAAGTCCCTGGCGGCTCTTGCCTTTTGTCTTTCTTCTATCAGGGCTTCAACCCCGTCATCCTTCACCGTTTCCTGCACTTTTGTCATGATTCCAAGAACCCCGGTCAGCTCTTTCAGCAGTTCCAGAGCCTTAGCGATGGTTTGTTTCCCGGTGCCGGGTATGGAAATATTGATCTCACGCACCAGCTCAAAGATCGCTGCAAGGGCGTCGGCCGTGTTCAGGTCATCCTCCATTGCGTCGATGAACTTTTGCCGGTAAACTGCCAGCTTATCATAGCAGTCGGCTTCAAAGATATCGGCTTGTGCATTCTCAAACTGAAAGTTCAGATTGTCCCGGCATTCGTAAATCCTGTTTAAAGCGCTTTGCGCCTGCTCCAGCAGACCATCGCTGAAGTTGATCGGGCTTCTGTAGTGGGCTGTAAGCATGAAGAAACGAACCACTTCATATTCGAAATGCTTTGTGATGTCCCTGACCGTAAAGAAATTTCCCTTGGACTTGGACATCTTTTCATTGTTGATATTAATAAAACCGTTATGCAGCCAGTAATTCGCAAAGGGCTTTCCGTTCACCGCCTCGCTTTGGGCGATTTCATTTTCATGGTGTGGGAAAATCAGATCCTGTCCGCCGCTGTGTATGTCGATGGTTTCGCCGAGGAAACGGTTTGCCATTGCAGAGCATTCAATATGCCAACCCGGACGCCCCTTGCCCCACGGGCTGTCCCAGGCAGGTTCTCCGGGCTTCTGCGCCTTCCACAGCGCAAAATCCATGGCGTTTTCCTTTCTTTCATCCACGCTGATCCGGACGCCTGCCTCAAGATCCTCCATATTATGCCCTGACAGCTTTCCATATTCGTGAAATGCTAAAGCCCTGAAATAGACATCCCCGTCGGTTTCATAGGCATAACCCCTGTCGATCAGTGTTTGAACCATGCCAATGATGGCATCCATGTTTTCGGTAGCCCTCGGAGCCACCGTCGCGTCACGGATACCCAGGCTGCGGGCATCGGTATAATATTCGCGGATATACTTATCAGCAACCTCAAAAACCGACGTACCTTCTTCGTTGGCCCTTTTGATCATCTTGTCGTCGATATCGGTAAAATTCTGAACAAAGGTGACCTTGTACCCGCGGTATTCCAGAAACCGCCTGAGGCAGTCAAAAACAATGAATGGGCGGGCATTTCCAATGTGGAAATAGTTATAGACGGTGGGTCCGCAGCTGTACATCATCACTTCACCGGGTTTAACCGGCTGAAATTCTTCTTTGCTTCGTGTAAGTGTATTATATAATCTCATCTTGAAACTCCTGTAAATACATTTTTGTGTGTTGTAATCATCAGGTTTGACCGGTTCCTGCATAAACAGCCTTCATCGCCCTCTGAACCCAATGATGGCCGCAGGTATGTCACTTGTTGCAGCTATCGCCTGTTTCCACCATTTCATCGGGCTTTCCGTTCTTGATCGTCGGTGACGGCTGGGAATTATGTACCTTGCTGAACGGCGGAACCGAACGGGTGAGCCACACATTTCCTCCGATGACCGAATCGTGGCCGATCACGGTATCTCCCCCCAGGATGGTGGCCCCGGCATAGATAATCACATTATCCTCGATATCCGGGTGACGCTTCACGCCTTTCACGGGGTTTCCCCTATCATCAAGCGTAAAGCTTTTAGCACCCAAAGTAACACCCTGATAAATTTTCACATGATTTCCGATGACACAGGTTTCTCCAATCACTACGCCGGTTCCATGATCGATAAAGAAATACTCCCCGATGGAAGCTCCGGGATGAATATCGATTCCGGTTCTGCGGTGAGCATATTCGGACATGATCCTCGGGATGATGGGTACGCCGTGCCTGTAAAGCACATGGGCAAGGCGGTGAATGCTCAGCGCTTCTATGGAGGGGTAGCTTAAAAGGATCTCTTCCCGGCGGATGGCAGCCGGATCACCCTGATAAGCGGCCTCAATATCCTTGTGCAGCATTTCGCGGATTTGCGGAAGCTGTTCCAGCAGGTCAACGGTGATATCGTTAGCCCTTTCCTGGCATTTCTTACAGATGCCTTTGTCTTTTTCATCCTTGTCACATTCATTCTTCAGGCATTTTTCCATCAGCCCCTGCAGATCCAGCGCGGCGGTACGGATATTGTTTCCGGTGATGATATCGATATTCGATTCGTCGATGGGGTATTTTTCATACACCCCCGGAAAAAGAGCCGAGCGAAGCAGCCTGAGAACCTGATATACCTGCTCTTTGCCGGCCACGCCGATGGTCTTGTCGTTCAGGAAATGATTTTTATTGATCTCCTCCAGCCGTTTAGTAACGTCCGGAAGTTTATGGTTCAGCCAATCATTTAACTTCATTGATTTCCTGGTTCCTCGCTTCCCATTCAGTCCTGTTTGCCGTCCCTTCCGAAGACAGCACAGATGCTATTCACATTATAGCAAAGGAAGCAATTGCTTGCAATTGAAACGCATTCCTTAAGGCAATGGAAACAAAAAACCTGCCGGTAAGCCTTACCCTGCAGGTTTATTAATTGGAATCCACAAACAATCTTTCGCCTTCCTTGACCATGCCAAGTTTTTCTCTGGCGATACTTTCAATAAAAGCATCGGTATTCGCCTTTATTTTCTGCTCCAACAGTTCATCCCGCTTTTCTTCCTCCTGGCTGATTTTGTGCTCGAGAACCTGCATCTCAGCCCGGATAAGGGAAATATCACCCTGCTGACTGAACAGCGTGACTAAAAAATAGAAGAACAGGCCTGACATAAAGACCCAAATTAACGGATGCATCCGTTTTTTCATCGGTAATTTCCCCTTTTAGCTTTTGTAAGGAGCGAGGCCCTGTACCAGTATGCCCGCTTGAATTAATTATACCATATTCAAGCAAAAGTGCAATATAAGTAAAAAATACCGTTCTCCGTTGGCGCATCATTGGTTACTGTTCACACCCTAGTAGAGCTAGCGGATGATTTGGGTGATTTTGGTGACGAAAGACAACATACCTCGAAGCCCTGCTTCATACAGGAAGGTATATTGCGTGCAGCTTGAGCGACCCAGGAG
>JAEZBW010000460.1 GCA_023426765.1 Bacillota bacterium | reverse complement strand
ATGAAATATTTTATCCAGCAGGTGTTCGGGAATCATCGGGCCATTGTCCTCCACTCTCACGATGATTTCCTTTAAATCCTCCTGCAGCCTGACACTTAAAACCCGGTCTGCATTTTTTTCCAATAATGCCGCAATGGCATTGTCCAACAGGTTTCCCAGAACCCTGCAGAACTCCCATGAGGGTATGGGAAGACTCTCAAACTGGGATAATACATGGATCTCCATCTGAATATTCCTTTTTTCAGCATCGAGAAGCTTTGCCTGCAGCAGTGCATTGATCGCAGGGTTTGCAGTCTTCAGCACGCGGCTGACTTTCTGGATATCCTGATAGACCTTGCCGATATATTCTCTTGCATCGTGGTATTCCTCCATCTCCATCAAACCAAAAACCACCTGAAGATGATTTAAAAAATCGTGACGCTGCGCCCTGAGGGAATGATTCAGGCTTTCCACCCTGGAGAAGGTGTCCTGAAGCAGATGGTATTGGGAATCGGTCCGGAACAACAGGAATACGTCTCGAATGGAAATAAAGCCGTTAATGAAGGAGGTAGCGGTGATGACAATCAGAAAAAACCGGCTGCTGATTCCCAGTGTCTCAGGCTGCGGACCTGAAGTAAAAAAAGAATAAATCAGCAATAAAACCAAAATGCCAATTTGAATGACATTGACCACACCTATCAATAACATGGCTTTTTTTGTATTAAACTTCCTTTTCAAAGCAACAGCTCCTGCCCGGAATAATGCAATTCCCATGGGAAAGCTCCTCAGAGGTGTCCGGTGTCTACCCATATGGAAATTATACCATAGAATTGAAGAATCCCAAATAAGACAAACATTCATTTAAGAATTTGGTCTGAGATATTACTATCCGTAGATTCGCGAGTGAAAAAATAAATAGATAAACCATCCTGAGAGAAGGGAAGAATCATGGGAAGCGATGAACGTTAAAACTTTGCAGCGGATGAGAAAAGTAATGCTGTTTTTCCATAGTTATTCGTGATAAACTAAGAAATGCTCATGACGATAAGGGAGATGTCTGCATGAACAAATATCTGTCCGCCTTTACCGGAGCGCTGGTCGCGGTGATGATCCTTTTTAACGGAGTTCTGGCCAATGCCTATGGAAACTATTCATCCAGTGTGATCGTGCATACCGTGGGGCTGCTCACAATAATCCTGTTATTGCTTGTTTCGGGCAGTAAAACAAAAACCCGGGCCGCCAGGGTTCCTCTCTACCTGTATAGTGCAGGGGTTATTGGCTTTTTTACCGTTGTCTTTACGAACATAGGCTTTGCAGCCCTGGGTGTTTCGGCCACCATAGCGCTGGGGCTGCTGGGACAAACCCTGGTATCGGTCATTGTCGATCACTTTGGCCTGTTTGGGATGAAGGTGATCCGTTTTGAGAAGAAAAAACTCATCGGGCTTGCCGGTATTCTTCTGGGTGTAATCACGATGCTTGTTTTTTAGCGAAGGGAACCGTAAATGATTGTTATCGCTGTTATTGCCACTGCCTTAACCGGCTTTACCATAGTCATGAACAGAATTATCAATTCAAGGCTTGCCGAAAGGATTGGGTTGTTTCAAAGCACCCTGTTCAACTATATCACGGGTTTGTTTGTGTCGGTTTTATTCGTGCTTTTCAGTAAGGAAACCATTGTGCTGAAAGGGTTTGATTTCGGCAGCATTCCTTTTTGGGCATATCTTGGCGGTTTCGTCGGTGTGATCGTCATTGTTCTTTCCAGTTACCTCACCCCAAGAATATCCGCCCTGTACCTGACGCTTCTGCTTTTTGTCGGACAGCTGTTTACCGGAATCATCATCGATTTTTTCAATACCGGTGATTTTTCCTGGTCAAAGCTGGTCGGAGGGCTTTTTGTTGTTGCAGGGTTGGCTTACAACCTCATCCTGGACTACAAAAAGGAATCCGGGAAGTCCGGAGAGTAAGGGAAGGAAAAAAGCATCATGCGCCCTTACCCTGTCCTTCCGGGATTTCAACCGGCTCCAGCATGGGAAATTCATATTGGTTGATGGGCAGTTCGGCCAGCAGGTTGATCACTTCTTTTATATTGTTCCGCAGGGTCAGCCCCTTTTCCTGAATGACCTGAAGAAGCTGATTGTTTTCCCACTGAAGAAAACGTACATAATTTGCCCGTTCCCGAAGGTACGGGGCGAGTTGCTGCTGATATGCCGGGTTTCCCAGCACTTCACGGCACACAAAGAAATTGCAGACATAAGGGCGGTACCGGGAAGGAAGCGAACACCCAAGGCCGGAACGGACGAAAGGGCATGTCCGGAAAAACACCGACTTATCCTGTATCATTTCATCCTCCGGAATTTGCCCTTCCTTCAGCATTTTATCATGCAGAATCGCGTCGTAGCTCCCCTTTACAACAATATGGTCATCCAGGAATTCAACACTTGGGTGATTCAAGATGGAATCCAATACCGAAAGACCTTCCGGAGAATGGGACATCCGCTGAAGCTCGACAGGATAAAATTTCGGAAAATAGGAGCAGCAACCCCTGTTTTTTATATGACTCAGGCTGATACCCATGGCGCTTGAGCACCATGCACAGCCGGTATAAGCCAGTTGGGGCACACCTTGATCAAAGTCCATGAAAAGAAACGCCATACAACTCTCCCATCAGGTAAACATAAATTTGCACAAATTGATACTATTATAATGGACAACGTTCATTTCCATCAATGTTCGCTATAATCGGCTTAAATGCATTATATAGAAGTATATTCATAAATCGATAGGACTCGTTTGTTATTGCAATCAGGCGAAGCGGCTCGATTTGTTGTTGAGTATTCATACCCTTGGGAGTGTGAGCGGGTGATTTTCATGACGATAGACAACGCCTCTGTTTGGAACGGAAATTTTTCTGCGCTCTCTTGACAATCCAAATGCTCTGTGTAAAAATATTACAAACAGTGAGTATGCATAAAGGCGGAAGCCCGAGCTGCATAGAGGACAGCCCTTACACGCGGTTAAACCCGCGGAGTCACTTCAGGTGATTCTGCGGGTTTTTTGCAGGATTGGAGAGCAAAGAAGTTTCTTCTTCCGTATCCTGCATGATTTCAATGGAGGTGGGTGAAATGAGCAAGTATATCCCAAAGCTGACAGGCGAAAAAGTGTATCTGTCGCCCATGTTTACCGACGATGCAGAACAATACGCACGCTGGATGAACAATATCGAAGTTACCCGGTATCTGGGGCAGGCTTCAAAGTGTTACTCGTTGGACAGCGAGAAAAAAGCGCTAGAACGAATGGTGTCGGAAGGACATAATTACGCCATGGTTTTAAAGGAAGAGGATCGCCTGATCGGAAACATATCCCTGATGGATGTGAATTACCTTTATCAGACTGCTGAGTTGGGCATCTTTATCGGGGAGGTTGCTGATCGTGGCAATGGTTATGGGCAGGAAGCCATAAGGCTGCTGATTGATTACGGATTCCGGTTTCTGAACCTGAAAAACATCATGCTGAGGGTATATTCGGGAAACAAGCAGGCCATTCATGTGTATGAAAAATGCGGTTTTAAACCGTTCGGCAAAAGAACAAAATGTCTTTTTGTGGACGATAAATGGCATGATGAGATATTCATGGAAATCCTGAAGGAAGGGCAGAACTGAAAAAACCTGCAGGGTTTGCTTCATACGGTAAATTTCCGGTTGGTGAAAGAAGGGGTGCGTACAAGCCCCCTTTTTTATGAAGACTTCTTTTGCAAAAATGAACCGTTCATAACAATGAATGAAAAAAACATGACTCTCTTTGGAAAAATAATCGTACGATATATTGACCCTTATCGTACGAAATGTTAAAATGATCGTACGAGGTGAAGTGGATGAAAAATAATGAGAGAAAAACAACCGTCACAGCCACCGAGTTTAAGAACAATCTGGGGCTGTATCTGGATTCAGCCATCGGCGGGCAGGAGGTTGTGATTACCAAAAACGGTAAAAATGCCGCCAGGCTTCTCTCCTTTAGCGGCGAAGAGTCAGAACCGGATTGCGTTCTTGAGCAGGCTGTCGACTATCAGGTCAACAAGAAAACCATATCGTACGAAGAGTTCCTGGAAGTATACGAAAACAGCGATGCAAGGATGGAGTATATCAATGGTGAAATTATTCTGTTAGGATCACCGAATGTGATCCATCAGGACATCAGCGGCAGGTTATACCTCATTCTCAGTGCCTTTTTGAAGGGGAAAAAGTGCAGGGTTTATTTTGCCCCCTTCGACGTTTTTCTGTATAAAATCAATATCAGGGATCCCGATGTGGTTCAACCCGATTTGCTTGTTGCATGTGACATCGAAGAGAAAGTTAATGACAAGGGCCGATATATGGGCAACCCAACGCTGGTCATCGAAATATTGTCTCCCGGCACAAGAACGAAGGACATGGTGGATAAGCTGAATTCGTATATGCTTTCAGGGGTGAGGGAATTTTGGGTGGTCGATCCCGCAAACAGCTCAGTGCTCGTTTATGGCTTTAACGATTACAAAATTGAAGATTTTAAAACATTCAAACAGGGTGAAAAGGTCAGCTCATACTTTTTTAACGGGCTGGAAGCATGCACGGATGAACTGTTTGCTGTGTAGAACCTGAATGCAGCCCATACAGATATGTGTATGGAACAAGTACCGGAAAATGTAAATCACACCACGCCTTAGGTGGTGTAATAAAGGTCAGGAGGGTATCAAAATGATGGAAAGAGATAAAATTCAGAAAGCCAGGGAGGTACTGCTGAAAATCGCCCATGGCACAAACCCCATCACGGGAAACGAGATGGAAGGGGAAGAGTTCCTGAACGATCCCCGCATCATCCGCTGCTTTTACTTTGTGGCAGACATCCTTCAGAATGTGCTTGATGGCAGCTACAGCAACCGAAAATATGCGTCATTTGCCATTACGCCCGAGCAAAAAAGCAGAGTAAGGCTTCCCGAGGGTAAAATCGGCGTGAACGTGTTTTCCAAATGCGTCAATGAAGTATTGGAGATGACCAGTAAACAGCTCACTGGTCTGGAATTGAACAAAAAGCTGAAGCAGATGAACATCCTCGGTGAAACTGTGAATAGCGAAGGAAAATCAGCCACCACCACCAATGAAAATTCTGCCCAGTTCGGCTTCGAGCTGGAACACAGGGCATTCAACAACAGGGAATATGATATGGTGGTCATGAACGATTACGGGAAAAAGTATTTGCTTGATAATCTGGAGACCATCATGGGTGTGGAAGCTTCAGTTTAGCATCGTTCTATTGCAGGGGATGGAATATGGGTATAAAAGTAGATGGATCATGCAAACTGTACCGTTCCTTTTTAGAGATTGCATACCACGAAAATTGACTTCCGTGGGAAAGCGTTGAAGAAAAGGATCATGGGAAAGTAAAGAAAAAACGGGACATGGGTTTCAATTTTACCCCAGTCCCGTTACATTCTTGTGAGCCATTGTCAGGTTGGTTTATAACGGTGTGTTGCAATTGCTTGCACAATTACTTCCGTTGTTATAAAAGCCCTTTTCGTAATTCTTCCGGCGTTTTATGGGACAAATATGCAAGCGGCACATCAAAAACGGTTTTTGCACCGGTTTGTCCCTCGCGATTCAGCTTATAGGCCGCACGTGCGTATGCCACCATCACGCTTCCGGTGAACTCCGGGTTACTGTCGAGCTTCAGCGAAAATTCAAGGATATGCCTGTTATCTCCGGAACCGGTAGCACCACTGCGGATAACAAAACCGCCATGGGGCATGGAACCATGATTCATCTTCATTTCTTCTTCAGTAATAAAAGTAACCTTTGTATCATAATCGGAGAAATAGTTCGGCATGGTTCGGATGGTATTTTCAATCGCATCCTTATCAGCGCCGGCTTCGGCAACCACATAACAATCCCTTAAGTGCTTTTCCCGGGTGGTCAGCTCCGGGTTTCTGCCCTGTCTCACCTTGTCGAGGGCCGAATCAATGGGGATGGTATATTGAATTCCGTATTTTACCCCTTTTACCCGGCGAATGGCGTCGGAATGACCCTGGCTGACGCCCTTGCCCCAGAAGGTGTAATCCCTTCCATCGGGCAGTACGGCCTCCATGAGCATGCGATTCATTGAGAACAGGCCAGGATCCCAGCCAACAGAGATGATGCCGGTCTTTCCGGATGTTTTTGCAGACAAGTCCACGGCATTGAAGTATTCGGGAATTTTTGCATGGGTATCAAAGCTGTCCACGGTATTAAACATTTTTGCGAAATAAGGCCCTTGCTCCGGTAAATCGGAAGCCGAACCGCCGCAAAGCAGCATCACATCGATTTCATTTACATAATTACCGGCCTGCTCCAGGGGCAGAACTTTAACATTCGGTGTTTTTACCTGAACCGTTTCGGGGTTTCTCCGGGTAAAAACCGCAGCAAGCTCGATATCCGGCGTTTTTTGAATGGCTGCCTCAGCACCCCTGGCCAAATTACCGTATCCAACAATGCCAACTCTTATCGTTTTGTTCAAAACAATTCCTCCTCATCCCATTTGCTTCCCCGAACCTCAGAGAGCCGTCACGGAAAACCAGTTCATCCGGTGCCCATTAAGCAAGCATGCTTTTCCAAACGGTATCTGGGTTTCCTTTTTTCCACAATTCAGATTAGCATTCCTGAAAATGGCTGTCAATGTACTCGGGGGAGTTTTTCAAGATACAGGCATTCCTCTGCGTACATGCGCTCTTACTGCATCGGTATTTACTGTACCGGAAAATGCAAGTAAAGTTTTTCCAGCATTTTTTGTGGTAAGCAAGTCTGCTGTGTTATTTTAAGCCGTAGATTATCGAGAATTTCCCGGTAAGGTAATCGGTGTAATATTTGGGGTTGAACGGCTCCCCGCAGCATTTTTCAAGCAGATCACCCGGATCCATCATACTCCCGTATTGATAGATGTGTTCTTCCAGCCACTGGACAATTGGCTTCAGGCTGCCGGAAGCAATGATCGTGTCCACATCCAAATCCTGCTTCATGCGGTGCATGATCTGGGCTGCATATGCGCTGCCGATGGCGTAGGAAGGAAAATAACCCATCATTCCGCCGCTCCAATGGGAATCCTGCAGCACGCCGCGGGTATCATCGGGAACGTCCACGCCAAGGTATTCCTTCATCAGCTTTGCCCAGACTGCCGGAAGATCATCCATGTTCACTTCCCCCTGCAGCAGCATTTTCTCTGCTTCATACCGCACCATGATATGCAGGCAGTAGGTAAGTTCATCCGCATCGATGCGAATCAGCGAGGGCTCACATTTGTTGATGGCCCGATATAAACCGTTTGCGTCGACGTTCTTAAACTGTTCAGGGAAAAGCTCCCGGAGCTTTGGAAAAATGAATTGAATAAAGCTTTCGCTTCTGCCAATCATATTTTCATAAAGCCTGGACTGGCTTTCGTGAATTCCCATGGATGCGCCGCCAGCCAGGCAGGTATACATCAAATTGTCACCGGTACCAAGCTCGTAAAGTGCGTGACCGCCTTCATGGATGACCGAGAACATTGAATTTGTAAGGCTGTCCGGGTGGTATTTTGTAGTGATACGGACGTCATTTTTGTTGAAGTGAATCGTGAAAGGGTGCTCGGTTTCACCAATACCACAATGTGATCGGTCGATGGACATCACTTCCATCAGATAGTCGGAAAATTTTCGTTGCTGCTCAACAGGGTATTCACCTTTCAGGAAGCCGTCATCAATTTCTTCGGCTTCTGACCGGATGCGGTGAATCAGCGGGACGATGGTTCCCCTCAGCTGGCTGAAGAAAGCATCCAGTTTTTCCATGTTCAAGCCCCATTCATATTGGTTAATCCATACGTTATAGACTTTTTCACCGGGATCGAAGTATGTTGCAAATTTCTTCAGAGAGGCTGCAATCTTTTGGATGAAAGGTGCGAATATCGCATAATCGTTTGTTTCCTTCGCTTTGTGCCAAACACTTTCGGCCTCATTGATCATCATTTGGTACGCGACATATTCATCCTGGGGAATTTTACTGATTTTATCGTATTCACGGGTCAGGACAACAACCTCCCGGGCCTGCTGTTCGGTCAGTTCATCCTTGTGCCCGGTAAGAAAGCCAAGCAATTCCTTGGTCTTCGGGTTCGCAAACAATTCATAGCTGATTGCACTGAGGATCCCCAATGTTTCACCGCGGCCTTCGGCTGTATCCTTCGGTGCCACGGTAACACTGTCCAGATATATCATTCCGGTGGCATGATTGAATGCATGCATTTTTTTCTGTAACAAGGCCAGTTCGGCGACTGCGTCTGTAATGTTCATAACCAGTTACCCCTTTATTCCAGTTTTCTTATAGTGTAACATACATACCCCTTCAAAGCACCGCCCTTTTACCTTATATTCATTCTTTCCACTGACATGTGTTTCAATTGCAATACAATTGTTTCCTTTGTTATAATGAATGCGGACGCCCGTAATGGCTGTCCGCAATTCATTCCGGAAAACCAGGAGTGGATTGAGCAGGAGGGTTCAGAATGAAGAACGAAGAAGGCTTGAAATACAAGCATTCCTGGGGTGATCTGGAAAACGGCCTATACAGGAATCCTGTTTTAAACGCGGACTATTCCGATCCCGATGTGATCCGGGTGAAGGATGATTTCTACATGGTATGCTCCGAATTCCATTACATGGGGATGCCGGTGCTGCACTCGAAGGATCTCGTGAACTGGACGATTATCGGCAGGGTCTATGATGCCCTGAACCATGATCCGATTTATGACAATATGAATGGCTATGGCAAGGGGAGCTGGGCTCCCGCCATCAGGTTCCATAACGGAACTTTTTTCGTCTACTTCTGCACACCCGATGAAGGGCTGTATATGAGCACGGCAAAAAAACCGGCCGGTCCATGGGAACCTCTGCATGAGGTGAAAAGGGTCGCTGCATGGGAAGATCCCTGTCCGTTCTGGGATGATGACGGGAATGCCTATCTGGGGCACAGCACGTGGGGAGCGGGGCCCATCATCATTCACAGGATGAGCCCCGATGGGAAAAGCCTTCTGGATGACGGTGTCATCGTTTACGTCGGAAAAGTGGCAGAAGGCACGAAGATCATGAAGCGGAACGGCTACTACTATCTGGTGATCCCCGAGGGCGGTGTTCAGGTTGGCTGGCAGACTGTACTGCGTTCAAAAAGCATTTATGGCCCTTATGAACGGAAGGTCGTTCTTCAGACCGGAAAGACCAACATCAACGGGCCTCATCAGGGCGCTCTGGTAGAGTTAGAAAACGGCGAGTCATGGTTCATGCATTTTCAGGATACGGGCGCCCTGGGCCGCGTTTGTCACCTGCAGCCGGTCACCTGGGTGGATGACTGGCCGGTAATGGGTTTCGATGGAGAACCGGTGAACATCTTCAACAAGCCTGATGTGGGAAAAAACTATCCCCGTCTGCTGCCGCAGACCAACGATGACTTCAGCGGATCGAATCTGGGCCTCCAGTGGCAGTGGAACCACAACCCGGTGAACGAACAATGGTCCCTGACCGAGCGCCCGGGTTATCTGAGGCTGAAAGCGATACAGGCAGATACTCTTTTAAAGGCGAAAAACACGCTCACCCAGAAGCTGATGGGTGAATCGGGAATGGTGACCGTGGAAATGAGCTTTGAGAACATGAAACCCGGACAGATTGCCGGGCTGACGTTTCTAGCCGGTCGGGAAGAGAACTGGCTTGGCGTTGTTTGCAATGAACGCGGATTTATTTTGGAAGCGGTAACAGGCAGTGTGCGATACCATGGACCTCTTCTGAAGGGTACCTGTGTTTGGCTGCGCACAAGCATTGATCTGGCCGGCAAAACACAGTTTCTTTTCAGTTTGGACAACCAAAGCTTTATTCATTTCGGCGGAGCCTGCACCTTAATCCCCGGTTTCTGGAAAGGCGCACGTATTGCGTTATTCAACTACAATACCCTTACAGACAGCGGGTGCGCGGATTTCACGAATTTCCGTTATGAGCTGGAGTAAGTGAAAGGAAAATGATGATGGCGATCAATCGATTCGAACTGGTGACAAGGCATAACCCCGAAGTAAGGGAAATAAATCCCTATGCGCCATTCAGTGTAGGAAACGGCGAGTTCGCTTATACAGCCGACATTACCGGCCTGCAAACCTTTCCGGAAGCGTATGCCGAAGGCATTCCGCTATGCACGCAAGCGCAGTGGGGATGGCATATCAAGCCCCCGGATAATGAAACGGGGAGCTATGATATCCATGATCTCACACCGGAATTCTTTGAAACACAAACCCGAAAGGTTGGCTACAGAACCAGTGCGGCGAACCAGGAGGAAGCTTTCAATTGGCTTCGAATGAATCCACACCGGCTTCATCTGGGGCGGATTGGCCTGGAGATTACGAAACAAGACGGCCATACAGCAGCAGCGGAAGACATTGAGAAAGCACATCAGATCCTGGATCTGTGGAATGGCCTGATTTCAAGCGCTTTCGAAGTTGATGGCGGCAAGGTAAGAACCAAAACGTGCTGTCACCCGGATAAAGACATGGTCTCTTTTCTTATTGAATCAGATCCATCTGTTATGAAACAGCTGGCAATTGCGATAAGGCTGCCGTATGGCACACACCTTAAATCAGCGGCAGACTGGGACAATGATGCAGCCCATCATACCGAAATGGAGTGTAACCGGGAAAATGATGTGCTGCTGAGACATATCCTGGATAAAAACTTCTGCTTCATCCGGCTTGTTTTTACAGATGGAACAAAGCTTGAACGCACCGGCAGAAACAGCTTCAAACTCATCCCGGCTGCCGGCTCGGCAAGGCTGGAGCTGTCATGCCTGTTTTCTTTGCAAAAGGACGATAGCAAGCTGCCGCTGTTTGATGGAACGCTTCAGGCAAGTGAAATAGCCTGGAAAAGTTACTGGAACAACGGGGGCGCTATCGAATTTAAAAATAGTACCGATCCTCGCGCAATGGAACTGGAGCGCAGAATTGTTCTGTCCCGGTATTTGCTGAAGGTAAACTGTGCAGGTTCGCTGCCTCCCCAGGAAACAGGGCTTACGTTTAACAGCTGGTATGGCAAGTATCACCTGGAGATGCACTGGTGGCATGGCGTTCATTTCCCGCTTTGGGGTCAGGCCGGGCTTTTCGAAAAAAGCCTTGGCTGGTATAATGCCATCCTGCCGCAGGCCAGGAAACTTGCCCAGTCCCAGGGCTATGAAGGAGTGCGCTGGCCCAAAATGGTCGCGTATGACGGGATTGACAGTCCGTCTCCCATCGGGCCGCTGCTGATCTGGCAACAGCCCCATCCGATCTATTATGCAGAGCTTTTATATAAGCTGAATCCCTGCCGGGAAACGCTTGAAAAATACAGCGGCATCGTCTTTGAAACCGCGAAATTTATGGCATCCTATGCCGAATATGACAGGGCGAAAGACAGGTATAACCTGGGCCCGGCCTTAATTCCGGCACAGGAGAACCATAAGCCCCAGGATGTTATGAACCCCACACTCGAGCTGGAGTACTGGGCTTTTGGCCTGAAAACCGCAAATGAGTGGAGAGAGCGATTAAACCTGAGCCCTGTGGACGAATGGGCTGCGATTGCCAAAGGGCTTGCCCCGCTGCCTGTAAAGGACGGGGTTTACCTGGCCCATGAAAACTGCCCGGATACCTATACGCGGTTTAACGATGATCATCCCTCAATGCTGTATGCATTCGGGATTCTGCCCGGCATTAAGGCAGATAAGAAGATCATGCTGAATACGCTGAAAACTGTTCTGGAAAAGTGGGATTTTGACGGCGTCTGGGGGTGGGACTTCCCGATGATGGCGATGACAGCCGCAAGGCTGAACCAGCCTGAATTGGCTGTCGACTGCCTGTTGATGGATGCACCGAAGAATGAGTATCTGGTAAATGGTCACAACAGGCAGGGTGATAAGAGCGATTTGCCCATTTATCTTCCGGGAAATGGAGGCTTGTTGACGGCGGTGGCCATGATGGCTGCCGGCTGGGAGGGCTGCACAGAAAATACGCCCGGCTTCCCGAAGGACGGTTCCTGGTGTGTAACCTGGGAAGGGCTGAAGCCCGTGCTTTAGCAGAGAATGCTTCATCAGTAAGGTTACCCGTTCCAGAGATCCATCACCTCGCGTTAAATGATTTCCATAAAAATAAAAGGAGCTGTTGCAGCTCCTTTTATGGCTCTTGTATATAACGAGGCCCGATGTCCCCCACCTCTATAGGTGGCGGGTACCAATTACCTTAATCAGGCGGTGAGCATATCTCCCGCCTCGATATAACGGTGTGTTGCGATTGCAAGCAATCGCTTCCGTTGTTATAATTTCAATGATTGTTTTCTAAGCAATCTCTGGAATGAACTGCATACTGCCGGAGAATGTACATTATCCGTCAGATCTGAGGTTCATCGACAGTTTTGCGCAGCAGGGCCTTTTGCTCCCAGGCTCTCGATTTCCATCGGAAGAACGCTGTCCAGCCACGGAACCACTCATCAGCGGAATATCCTATCCATACCCCGATAAGGCCGAATCCAAAATGGATCCCCAGCAACCAGGACAGCCCAACAGCAAAAATCCAGGGGGAGATGCAGCCCATGAACACCGGGAAACGAACATCTCCGGAAGCCTTCAGCGAATTCATCAGCACCAGGTTGAACACCCGGCCGGGTTCAAGCAGAATCGCCAATGCAAGGAGTTTGCCGCCTGTTGCGATAATATTGGGGTTTTCGCTGAATATCCCAAGCAGGGAATGTCTGAACAGGTAAATCACAAACGAGGCGAGGATGGAGCCTATGACCCCATACAGCAGGCTTCGAAGGCAAAGCTTGTAGGCTTCCTGGTTCCTGCCGGCGCCAACCCTGTGCCCGACGAGGATTTGCGTACCCTGCCCCAAAGACATCCCGGGAATCATGATAAAGTACATCAGATTAAAGGTCATCACTCTTGTTGTCAACGCTTCGGTACCCATAAATGTGATGATATAGGTGATGACCAGTGACGACAAATGGTAAACCAGGTTTTCACCGGCGGATGGCAGCCCGATTTTCAGAACATTGCGAACCACTTCCCGATCCGGCTGGAAAACCGCCTTCAATGAAAACTTCAGGCCCATCCGGGCGATAATAATCAAAAGGGCGATCAAAGCGATAACCTGACTGAGAATTGTAGCCAGCGCAACCCCCCGAACCCCCAGAACGGGGTTTCCTACGGGGCTATATAGGAAAAACCAGTTCCCAAGCGCATTGATGATATTCATCACTAAAACAACCAGCATCGCGGGACGGGTGCTGCCATGGCTTCGAAGGATGGACGAACAGGTTGCAATCATAGCGTTCAGGAAAGCGCAGGACCCCACCATCTTCAAATAAAGCACCGAATCGGCCAGCAGCTCTTCCGGAATGTTCATAACCTTCAAAATACTCCTGGCAAAGGTGAACATGACAAAGCTGAGAAACAGGCCTGCAGCGAGGTTCATCACCAGGGCGGATATCGCGGCACTGTCGGCCTTTTCCTTCATTCCGGCACCAAGGTACTGGGAGATGACGATGGTGGTTCCGGTTGCGATGATCGAAAACAGAATGACGATCACCATATTAATCTGATTTGAAGCGCCGACCGAAGCAACCGCATTCTCGGAATAATTGCTGAGCATGATCGTATCCAGGTTTCCCAAAAGCATGCGCAGCAGGGTTTCAACAAATATCGGCCAGGTTATGGCAAAAAGTTTCAGTTCCTTATTCTTTTGTATTGAGTTCATTGTGTCACCATATTCTATAACGTCCGCTTAATGCAAGCAGACTGAAGAAGTACAGGCAGTTGTCATAGTATCTTCTTACACCGGTTCTGACAGGCGTATTCCAGAACAGACGCACCAGCTTTTCCGCATTCGGGCCATCAGTAGCCAGCGCTGCCTGTGCATTGGTGGCAATCAGACCTATGGGGTGCAGGGATTTTTCCTCCAGCGGGGTACCGTCTATGGCATACATCCTGTAATCCGGGTTTTCACCCATTGGGGCGAAAAAGGCCTGAATTTTGTCGGCGAAGGTTTTATGCCATTGCTCCCGTCCAAACCAGGCGGAGTCGAGCCCGATATTGGCAGCTACACGATAGGCGTCACTGTAGAAGTGGTAATGTCCATAACCCCAGGGTGCCTTGTACGGTGTGCCGTCGTAATTGGAGTATTCAGGCGCCAGCCCGGTTTTAGGGTGATAAGACGTTGGAAGAAATGCACGGCTGGCTGCCGCGGCCTCTTTCCAGAATTGCGCATCCTTTGGATCAGCCCACAGTGAAAACAGCTCATAAAAATGGGGAAGGTGGTATGAGGGGTCTGTCCAGGGAGTTTCAGGAACAAACTTAATCAGCTTGTTGGCTGGATCCCACATGGGGTCGCCAATGCCGTCCTCTCCCTTGTGCACACATTCCCGTAAAATTATTCTGGCCTGACGGCTGTAGTCATATGGCTCGGGGCCGTCACCCCAGCGGTGAGAGGCAAAAAACAACGCCATCGCAAAATATTCTTCTCCATCGGGAGCGGGCCCCTGGGCCTTTCGTGTTCCATCGGTGTTCAGCGACCAGGCGAAATATTCTTTGTATCTGCCCTCGGTGATCTGCATATATTTTTTAGACCATGTCCAGATTCTGTCGAACTCCTCTTTCCTGTCCATCTGAACGCAAAGCATCATGCCATAGGACATGCCTTCGGTTCTGACATCCAGGTTGCCGGTGTCCAGCAGATATCCCATGTCTTCCCCCACAGGGTAATAGATCCGGGTGTCATCATCCCCGTAAAACACTTTCTGCCAGGTGTCCTGTATCTTCTGCTCAATTTCAGAGTCGGTATACCCCAGTTCTTTAAAAATATTGCGGTACTCACCGTTATAAAAAGCTCCCTTGAATAAACTCATTTCAATATCTCCTTATTTTTTATCAAAACCTTACATCGATCCTTTCTTTGATTATACTGCAGAATCCGAAGGATCACCTATCAATTTTTGCACAGAAATGTTCACTTCCTGACAACGGGATGATTCTCCGCGATGTTCGAAGGCCGTCCGGCAGGAAATTGAGCAGACAGGATACAGGTTAAAAAATAAAAAGAAAATTTTTCAATTATATCGTTGACAGATATATCGTATCGCGATATAATAATATTACGTCAGACGATATATCGTCGAGTGTAATAATGGAGGTGTCAGATATGTATGGAAATCAGGAATGGGGAGCATTGACCGAAACGGTATACTATATCCTGTTATCGCTTTTCACCCCGCTGCATGGTTACGGGATCATGCAAAATGTCCGGGAACTAAGCCAGGGAAGAGTCAATCTGGGGGCGGGAACGCTATACGGCGCAATCAACACCCTGCTGGACAAGGGATGGATTAACCTGCTGGCGATGGATGCGGATGCGAGGAAAAAAGAATATGTGATTACGGGTATTGGAAAAGCCGTGGTGATCGGTGAGATCAGAAGGCTGGAAGAGCTGATCGGGAATGGAAAGAGGATCCTGAATGCTGCAGGGCAGGAGGTGGAATTATCATGAAACAGGTTATCAGAAAAGCTTATTGGGATGTGGAAAAAGAAGAAAACTGGCTGAACAGCATGTCAGCCATGGGAATGGCGCTGATTGATTATTCCTGGTGCCGCTATGTCTTTGAGCAGGCGCCGCCCAATGAGTATGTTTACCGGGTTGAATTGATGGAAAACCATCATACCCATTCCGACAGTGCAGCCTATATTCAGTTTCTTGAAGAAAACGGCATTGAGTGTGTTGCGAAGTACATGAGATGGATCTATTTAAGAAAAAAAGCTGCCGACGGGCCTTTTGACATGTATAGCGATATGGAGTCCAGGTACAGGTATTACAAAAGAGTGAGCCTTTTTTACCAGTCGTTTATGCTCATGGAACTTATTGTTGGCATTATGAACCTGGCCTTAGGAATCATCAACCGAACGACCATGAACATTGTGCTTGCTGCTCCGGTATTGATGTTTGCCGCTTTGTTCGCAAAAATCAATGCTCCGATCAGAATGAAAATCAAAAAATATGAACTGGAGAGAATCGTCAGAGAATAACCTGCATTTGCCAGTAAATGATCAAAAAAACCTCCGGAGTGCATCATTCCGGAGGTTGCTGCTTTTCGAGGCTGGTTCGTTCAATGCATTTATGGACGTAACACCGGATGTTCCAGGCCATATTGCACACAAAATGCGTAAATCACAAAACTGATGTTTAGATTTTGTCGAATGTGTATTCGGTGCTTTCGTTCGGGTACACAAATCGTGCAAGCGATCATAGAAATCAAGCCGGTTTCCTATGCATCAAGCCGATGAAAATAATCCAGCAAATCCTCAATAGAAAGCATACCGCAGGCCTTACCATTATGAACCACGGGCATTGCAATGATGTGATTGTCCAGGATTTTTCGGGCGGCATCCCGGACAGGTTCATTCGGCTGTACGGATATGATTTCTTTGGACATCACCCAACTGATCGGGCAGGTTCCATAGTGCCCGGGCTGGATCAAAAACCTGTAAATGTCGGCCTTCACAACAATCCCTGTCAGCAGACCCTCCTGGTTCTCTACGGGCAGACTGTTGATTTTCATGCTTGACATCATATCCAATACATATTCAATGGAATCGGTTTCCTTTACGCTGACGTAATCGTTTTTCAGGATGTCTTTCACAACCATGGTCACCCCCCCATTTCTTGAACGGCCCTGATTGGCTGGCTGCCGAAATACCGTCATTGGTGTCATGTAAATGCCTTATACTCTATTTTTCCCCAAAGGCCGGGTTTTGTAACAGACTTTTAATTTGATCTTGACGTTTTGCAACGATATGATGAAATTGAGTCAGTGGGATGATTCTATCGGACTCGATGATGTAATCGGACAAAACCGTCAGCTGACTCTAAATTGCCGGCCGGCACCGATGGAGAGCACAAATGAAGAAGTACATATCCTTTTTTCTTGCAATTGCGGTCGTCACTTCGCTGTTCGTACAGCAGGCCAGTGCCGCTTCAACACCTTATGATCCATATGCTTCGAACCTGCCGAGGCAAATGCCTGAAACGAAAAGGCACCTGCGCGGTGTCTGGATTACCACCGTACAGAATCTGGACTGGCCGTCGGCTGCAGCAATCACTCTCGCAAACGACAATGAGCGTATCCAGGCATGTAAGGAAGAACTGATCGCATTATTGGACAGAGCCGTTTCGATGAACATGAATGCGGTATTTTTTCAGGTCAGCCCCGAAGCCGATGCCTTTTACCGTTCAGAAATCGTTCCGTGGTCAAGGTATCTGACGGGTACCTTCGGGAAGGATCCGGGGTTTGATCCGCTTCAGTTTGCCATAGAAGAGGCACACCGGCGTAACCTGGAGCTGCATGCATGGTTCAACCCGTACCGGGTATCCCTGTCCACCGGTCTGAATACCATTAATACGCTGAAGATTGAAAAAAGCGTTTACCGCGAGCATCCAGCCTGGATCAAGACCGCTTCGAACCGTTATGTGGTGGATCCGGGTATTCCCAATGCACGGGAGTGGGTCATCCGGCGCGTCATGGAGGTTGCTTCGAATTATGATGTGGACGGAGTTCATTTTGACGACTATTTTTATTATGAAAGCTCAACCTCAAAGCTGAATGACAAGAAGACCTATGAGACCTATAATAAGGGACAGTTTTCGAATATTGGAGACTGGAGGCGGAACAATACCTATTTGCTGGTCCGGGAATTGTCGGAACAGATTCGGAAAGAAAAACCATGGATAAAATTCGGAATCAGCCCGTCCGGGATCTGGGGAAACAAAAGCGAGCATCCGGAGGGTTCGAATACAACAGGCAGCTATACCAATTACGAGTCCTGCTTCGCCGACACGAAAAAATGGGTAGAGGAAGAACTCATAGATTACATAGCGCCGCAGGTCTATTATACCTTTGCCAACACAAGAGCTTCTTATGGTGAGGTGGTCAACTGGTGGGCAGGGGTTGTCAGCGGGAAGGCCGTACACCTTTATATTGGACAGGCCCTTTATAAAATCAACGACGACAGCGACAAATGGTTTAAAGGCGCGAATGCCGTCCGGGAGTTTACAAACCAGGTGAAAATGAATGCAGTCCATGAAATGGTTTCAGGCAGTATCCTGTTTCGTGCCAAAAATCTGAATGATGAAAAGAAGCAGCAGGCAATTTCCAATTTCGGGGAAGAGGTGTGGGACACGATAGCGCTGGTTCCCGTGATGCCGTGGAAAGGCGGCATGGCCCCGCAAAAACCCGTTGCAGGTACGCTGACATCGGTACCAGAAGGCATCCGGGTAACCTGGTCGGATACAGACTCCAACACCGCGTACTATGCAGTCTACCGCTTTGATGAAGGAGAAAAACCAAATGCCGAAACCGGTGCTGCTGCGGGAAATCTGATTGCTACTGTGAGAAAGGGTTCGGGAAAAATCCAGCAGTTCATTGATACCAAAGGAGGAACGCCGGGGCAGGTCAGCTACCTGATCACCGCGCTGGACAGGCTGCATCACGAAAGTGAAGGGGTGGTTGTCGACTCTTGTGAATCTGCGTTCTTTTATGATATCAGCCCCGAATATGAGTGGGCGAAAGCTTCCATCGATACCTTGCATGAGAAGGATATCATAAAGGGAGATGGCAATGGTTTCTTTCATCCGTCTGCCAATACAAAGCGCAGCGATTTTGTCCTGATGCTGAACAGAGCATTCGGGTTCAACGCCGAAACAGAGGGTAATTTTGAGGATGTCCCCGATGGCGCATATTATACCGAAGGCGTTGGGGTTGCGCGAAAACTCGGAATCCTTCCTGACAACCAGAACTTGTTTTTTCCTGAGAACTATATCACCCGGGAAGAGATCATGGTCATGCTGCTGCGTGCTTTTGCCGTCTCCGGAAGAGATATCGAACTGGCAGGGGAGGATATCCTGAATCAATATGCAGATTCGGGAGACATCAGCAGCCATGCCAGGCCAGCTGCGGCATCCCTTGTAAGGACAGGCATTATCAACGGATCCGGAGGCAGACTTGCACCGAAGGAATATGCGACACGGGCGGAGATAATCGTTATCCTGCACCGGGCTTTAATACAGGGTAAACTGTTATAGCCTTCAAATCGGGATTGTTGTGCCGCTGAGCGGTTCATGATACAATACTCTGTAAAAGTACACGCAGAAATGACCGATGCGAGGATATTTCAGGCACCTGCAGAGGTTTCGAAACCCAGGAAGGAATAACCGATGGATTTAATGGAAGCTCTTATGAAAACCGGGCTGACGAAAAGTGAATCCGAGCTTTATGCAGCGCTGAACCGTGAAGGTGAGCTGACGGGGTATGAAGCGGCCAAGGTTACCGGCATACCACGGGCGAACACCTATCAGTCGCTGGCATCCCTCGTGGATAAGGGCGGCGCTTTTATTATTGAAGGAAAAGCCCAAAAATATGCTGCGGTTCCGCCCGGGGAGTACTGCCGGAATATTATGATGCAGCTGGAAGAAGTGACTGCCGAAATCCTCCGCCAGTGTCCCAGGGTACGAAAGCCCTCCGAGCCTTATATCACGATCAATGGTTTTCGGAATATTGTGCTGAAAATGAAGAACATCATCCGGGACGCAAAGGAGAGAGTGTATATATCCCTGTCTGAACCTGACCTTCCGACTATTTTACCCGAGCTTAAAACCGCGATACAGCGGGGCTTGAAGGTTGTTGCCATTACCTCGGGAAATGTCCGGATCGATGGCGCGATTCTTTACAAAATCAATAAAACCCCAGGGCAGGTAAGGCTGATAGCAGATTCCTCAACGGTGCTTACCGGCACCATTACCGGAAGCAATGATGATATCTGTTTATATTCAAAAAACAAACCTCTGGTGGAATTGATCAAGGATTCTTTAAAAAACGAGATCAAGCTGGCCGAAAAGTAAGCTTATCGGTTAGATGGGCTGAACCATGTCATCCCGTACAATATATGTGGATCCCATCGTCTCTTCACCAATTTCAAGAGCATGATCCTGAATGACAAGCCGCACTTTCGGATAAATTCTTTTTTTCACAAGGACAGCGCCTTCGCCGGGAGTTTTCACAAACCCGGTGAGGCTTAACCGTTCAGCTTCCAGGTTTTTGATTTCCTCCTGCACTTGATGCAGTGCATACCGGGTTTTTTGAAGAATAGCGCTTTCCATGCCCTTTTTTTCAGGCTTTTTTAAAAGCATTTTCAGCTTTGCCAGCTGTTCTTTTTTGTCATTGACCAGTACCGTTATTTCTTCTATTCTGCTTTGCAGGCTGTTCCGGTTAAAGCCGTGAACGATGATTTGCGTGCGGGTTTCCATCCAGTTGCCGAACTCTGCACATTCCACCTTGATGTCGGTATCGATAAGTCCCCCGACAATCTGTCCCCTGGGGGAATCCACGACGACCTGCCTGGCCCGGATGGTTGAATTTCGGATGTAAAAACCGACGAAAACACTTCCTTCGCAGATTACCTCCACATCCGAAAGGAACTTTACATAAAGGTTCTTTTTGCAGAAAATACGCGCACGATTTTGTCCGGCAATGCCACCCCGTATATAAATATTTCCTTCCAGGCTTTCGATCGTGTTCACTCCACCGATGCCGTATTCGCCGGATATTTCGATGTCTTTTCCGGCACGCACGCTGAAGTTTTCTTCCACACTGCCCTTAATGGAAACATATCCGTTAAAATCGATATTTCCGGTATTGAAGTCGACGTTTCCTTTCAGTTCAAGAACATCATAGACCGCGATGTTCTCCCCCGCATAATAGACCGCCCCGGTTTTCAGAGCGTATAAAACATCCTTGCCGTCCCCCCGGATCATTTCAACGGAGGCATGGTCATAATTCAGTGGAAAGGTGATGCCTTCTTCGGGAGAAATCTCGGTGCCCAATACGCTTCTGCCGGGGATGCCGGGAAACGGATCGATCCTTTCACCCAGCCAGTCTCCCGCCTGAACCTTTTGAATGAGGTTCAGATCATAATAGTTAACTTTGCCATGGTCAACGACAGTGGGTTTCGGATCGGAAACTTCATACATTTTTATGACCGAATCCCTGCCCGGTACCGGTTTAAGCCCCTGAGCGATCAGTATGGGTTCATTTGGCTTCAAATCACCCTTCAACGAATCCATGTGGATGCCATAGGTCACACCGGCTTTAATCAGCGCATCCAATATCTTTGGGATCAGTTCCCTGCGGGTTTCCTGAAGCAGTTTTTCCGGAACCATATTCAGCGTGACATAGGCCTCAAGATAATCGGCGGAAATCCTGACGCTGATTTTTTCCTTCTCCGTACCGAACAGCTCCGGGCCGTAAGGAGCTTCAAGCAATGCTTTGCGAACCGTCTGAAAGCTGGTAATTTCAAGACCTGGGATTTGATTCAGCAATTCCGCAAGGTTGTCGGGAGACCTTCCTTTTCTGAAGGTTCGGATATAATAGCCATCCGGCTCATGTGTGATCACAAGCGTATCATCACGATAAATCTCACTCAATAGCCTTCCCCCCCTTGTTTATATGTACCCCAAACCATTGATTTTAAGCAAATATCGGTAAAAATCAGGAAAAAAACCCAGACGAGGAAACCTAAAAATTGTCAGCCATTTTTCTGCAGCTGCTTCCGATCGAGCTTACCCAATGGAGTGTAGGGCATGCTTTCCACAAAAACGATTTCGCGTGGTATCTGAAACCGGGCTGCACGGGTGCGGAGCCACTCATACAACTCTTCCCGTGTAATGACGGCATTCTCACGGGGAAGGATAAAAGCTTTTAAACGCTGGCCGAAGTTTTCATCACAGACCGCTACAACTGCGGCTTCTGAAATATTCGGATGAGCAGTAAGGATCCTTTCCACCTCGATCGGATATACATTTTCGCCGGCGGATACAATCATGTCATCCGTTCTTCCGCAAAGAAAATACAGCCCGTTCGGATGACGGTAACCCGTGTCGCCGGTAAAAATCCAGGACGACTTTTTGTTCCGCATGGACCACCGGGTTTTTACATGAAAACCTCCAATTTCGCCGTCCGACACATTCCTGCCCTGCTGATCCCGTATTTTCAGTCGCACCCCTGGGATTATTCTGCCGATCGAATGGGGGTCGGCCTTTAAATCCTGCGGTGCGGCAATGGTGGTCAGACCCGCTTCCGACGTACCATACAGGTTGTATAGGACATCACCCAGCTTTTCAAGGATTTCACAGGCGGATTTCGGGTTCAGTTCCGAACCGCCGGATGCAATGCAGGCGAGGGATTTCAGAGATGCTGCATCATGTCGTACCATCTTATATACCATTAAAGGCACAACCACTGTCGTTTCCACCTGATATCCGTGAATCAGCGTGCATGCCTTTTCTACATTGAACCCGCGCCGTATCAGGATTTTCTTTCCCAGAGCCACAAAAAGAAAGAGGGTAGCCAGCCCATAGCCATGATAAATGGGTACTGCGATATAGGTTGTTTTGCAGGCTGCAAGCTTCAGGCGGGTCAGCATGGCAACACAGGGGTTCAGGAAGTTCACAGGTGAAGGCTTATGGACCGCAGTTTTAAAGTTTCCGGTGGTTCCCCCTGTCAGAATCACCAGATTCCCCAGCGATGTTCTTATTAGTTTTTTCTTTCGATCTGCGGATAAAGTGCAAAGGTTATTTACAGCCGGCAGTGTATCATGATAGCTTGGAATCTTGTTTCCAGTATAACCGGACTGTTCTGTTATATTCTCCAGTTCGTCGTCATACACCAGAAAATTGAAAGCGTAGTGGTTTACAAGCAGCTGAAGCTGAACAGAGCTCATTTCAGCATTCAGCAAATAGATATCGGCACCCAGCCGGGAAACAGCAAAGAGCGCTTTCACAAGGGAAGCGTGGTTTTTGCATAGGAAAGCGACCTTCCATCCCTTGCCCATGGAATACTGTTCCTTCAGTATAAAAGATAGCGTTTCCGATTGAGCAAACAACGTTGGATAGTCCAATGATTCATTTTCATCAACCAGAGCGACCTGGGATCCATAAGCATCCATTGCATAGCATAAAAGTGCCATCAGGTTTACACCATGCCGGTGTATGGCCGATATCAGTCTGTAAAACCCTTTTACAGAGAGAAGCCCCAGCGCTTTCAACGCAGCAATGAAATCAAACATTCCGGTTCCTCCTTCGTTTTTCGGTTAACCGAGTGAAGGATTCGTGAACTCTTCGGAACAAAACCGATGCGATCTGCCCGAATATAAGCCACCATGGCCTGTAAAACCTGCGGTTTGAAACCATTGCCCGAAGAATTATTTTTGCGGCATGGTCCGGGCTCATCGCAGGCATGTTTTGGTATTCCTTTGTCGGCAGGATCATCGGCGTTTTCACGAGAGAAAAGTAAACGGTCGAGGTGGAAATTCCCGTTGCGTAAAGCTCGGGAGCAATTGAACGGAACCAGACGTCAAAGGCTGTTTTCGAAGCCAGATAGGCGGCCCAGCGGGGAATAGGCAGTAATAAAGCGCTTACCGAAGAAATATTGATCACTTTACCTCTTTTTTCGGCAAGCAAAGGGATGAACGACAGCAGCAGTTCCACTGGTGCAAAATAGTTAACGGCCATGGTTCTGGTGAAATCGTGAAACCTGTCCAGGGAATCCTGAAGGGAGCGCCGGATGGATTTCCCGGCGTTACTGACAAAGAAATCCGGTTTATCGGGCAGCTGCTGCACAAAAGCGATCAATTTCGCAAGATCGTCCCGGTTTCGCAGGTCTGCACAAAAGATGCTCACCCGGGCAGTTCCTTTTTCAATCTTCTCTTTGATCGCGTAAAGTTTGTCCTCTGAACGGGCAACCAGAAGCAGATGAACAGGGAACCCTGCCAATGCGCAGGCAAGGCTTTCTCCAATACCTGAACTGGCGCCGGTAATCAGAATGGTTTTTCCGGCGAATTCGCGCTGAAGCTTCTTTTTGCTCAGGAATAACGGTGGAAACAATATGTGCTCCAAAAGGCTGTATCGATGCATATTTGCTCCATCAATCCATATTCTTTGCCAGAAAAGCAATCCATTTGTAAAGAAGCATTGCTTGATTCTATTGTAACCAATTACTGTATACCTGACAAGCCATACCTATTCAGGTGGCTCCGGACCTAAAGGAGACTGTTGCTGTTCACGGATAGTATCTGAAAACCATCCGTGGTACCAGCAGTAAACACAGGGTTCATTTCGTGGGACATCAGGAAACCCAATTGAAAAATCTTCTTGTCTGTAATAGAATGGAGCAAACAGGTACGATGCCCGAGGCATATTTCTGGGGAATCTTCACCAGGCAGCACCAGGCTCGAACCTTCGAGCGACGAAAGGAGAGAGGAAATGAGAACGAAGAAAATATTAGCCTTGCTGCTTAGTCTTTGCATGCTTTTAACCATGACCCTGTATATCCATGCTGACGAGGGAACCACAACTCCGGAAG
>JAEZBW010000454.1 GCA_023426765.1 Bacillota bacterium | reverse complement strand
TCCAAGGCCGGCGGCCCGGACTACCTGCTCCAGTTCGTCGATCCCCGCGTGGTGACGGAAAACACCATCCGTCGCGGATTTACGCCCATTGATGAAGACGACGAGTGGGTTGATTAGGCTGACGCTGATTGAGGAAGAGATAAGAGAAAAGACGAAGCCGGGGGCGGGGGACCGCTCCCGGCTTTTTGATTTTGGGGAGGGTGATTGTCTTTGCGAACCGGAATTTGTATATTGGCTGACATGAAGAGCGAAGACACATTCGACGCGGCAAGCTGTTGCGACAAAAACCCCGATAAAATTGATATTATTTCGTTTACCGGAAGATTAACGGCGTGGGAGGAGGGGGCGGAGCAACTTAGACATCACAACCATACTAGAGTGTTCTATCAAAATATATGAAATCGCTGTCTAGACGGCACCATTATATTCCGCAATCTTACTTGGCTGCTTTTACAGATACAAAGAAAAAGACAGGCTCACTTCATGTTTTTGATATCATTCGAAAGAAAAAATTTAAAACTTCTCCCGTCAACATCGCGCTCGAACGTGACTTCAACAAAATTGAAATCGACGCTTGCCCAATTGACGCCCTTGAAAACAAGCTTTCTGAATTCGAAGGGAACATTATTAGTTCACTCAATGCCGTCAATGCCACATTAAAATTTCCAGACAGCGAGCAACTGAACGACATTTTAAATTTATTGTGCTTACTCGCCGTCAGAAATCCAAAAACACGAGATCAATTCAACCACTTTAGGAGACAGTCGCATGACATGCTGTCTGATTTATTGGTTCAGAACAAAAAAATTTACCAAAACGCCATAATATCTGCCAGAAGACGTGGATTCATCAAAGACTCCGACCGTGACATAGAATACGAGGAAATGCTCGGCTTTATAAAAAATAGACGATACAAGATCGAAATACCAACGCAAGCAAATATTGTAGTTGAATTCTCACTATTCGACAAGATCCTCCAGCTACTTGGAGAAAGACATTGGTCGATACTAATTTCATCATGCTTTTGTCCAGAATTTATCTGTTCAGACCATCCCGTTACACTAGTCAGCAAAAATCAACAACATTACTATGGATACGGCTCACGGAACACAGAAATATTTTTCCCAATTGGTCCAAGAATCTGTCTCTACGGGACATTCGAAGACCCCTTAAAATATACAGTCTATCCAAACGCCAAAAAAGTCGCATCAATCAACAACGTAATTGCCGACAATGCACGATCTTGCATCTACTCATCGCGGGAAACATTTTATATTTTAACGCAAGGATCAATCACTCAAATAGCACAGATATAGTACAATACGCCGTCCCCTCATAATCAGCCCGAGCCCGCCCCCCGTTGACGACAGAATCGCCTCAACCACGAAAACGCGGACAACAACGGCGACAGAAAAATCAAGCACGACCTTGGCGGCGTTTTCAGCGCACCGCAGCGCCAAAGACCGCATGACGCCCCACCTTTCTACACCCGGTTGACGCCCGGCCCCATTCCGGCGCAATACGGCACTTATGAAACACCTCGCCTCCGCCGTCGCCCTGTCCTGTCTCACGCTCTTGGCTGCCTGCTCCCTGGGCGGGCCTTCGGACGCCGAGGTGGAGCTGGCTTTCCGCTCCGCCATCCAGCGAAACGACATCTTCGGCCTGCTCAGCAACACCGTGACCATCGAGCGTTTCGTGGTCGACAAGACGGAACGCAAGGCCGACGGCGTCTATGAAGCCACGGTCACCATCGTGTCCTCGGCCGCGTTGGGGCCGCTGTCCGTGGGCGGGGCCAGACAGACGACGCTGCGCCTCAAAAAGATCGACGACCGGTGGGTGGTCCTGCAGTAACGCTTCCAGAGAGCGCTCTCCTCCCATCGCGACGCCGCCCAGGTCATGATCATCGGGGCGTCGCCTCGCCGCAGCCCATGGCTCCAAGCGCGCCGCCAGGAAGCGCCTGCTTGGAGTAGACCTGAATTTCCGCATTCCCCCAAACCGTTCCCTGCGAACGGGCAAAGCGGCAGTCGTAACCATGGTACGCCGCAATGGCCTGCGATCCTCGCAGCGCATCGGCAAACAACGGCATGGTCACGATGAAATCCGGCTCCCTGTCTACAACATATTGCGGAGCAATCGCGCCGATGCTGTAATCGGCGCGTTGTCCGGGAACATCCAGGGGATGATAGCGCGCCGCGTCAGGATCGCCCAACCCAAAAGCGTCATGGATCGTTCCCTTGAAACCATATCCGACCGCGCCAGTCTCCGAGGTCGCCAGGGAGCAGGTCGGGCAAACGTCGTACAAGACCGTTCCGGCCCGCAGATAACGGTCGACCCTGTTCAAGGGGTTGTCCATCGCCATGAACATCCTGACGACATCCACCGTGCCCATCACGAAAAACATTGCCAAAACAACAAGCGACAACCGTCTGACGCCGGGTTTTCCCGACAAGATCGACGCTTTTCCTTCAAGGAGAACGGATAGCATGATGGGAAATGCCAACAAGCAATAGTACCATTCGAATATGACGGTTCGGCCGAAAAGCCACCCGCAATAAATTACGAAAGAAAAGATAAAAAATATCGTCCCAAAGTCGATCACTTTCTTTGACGACTCCAACCACAAAACCACTTGCAGGATAAAAAACAGCAAACATGCACCACCAGCAAACATTCCCCACTCGCCATGTCCAAAAGTCAAGGCATTGCTGAATGAATCCATGAGAGGAAAATTGTAGACATGTGGCTTGACTCGAAGCCCCTGCGGGATGATGTCGCCAAACAGCGACCAGTCCGCCGCAAGAACACCGGCCGTCAAAAAAAGAATGCCGAGCCAATACTTGGCAGAAAGACGATTCACGATGCCATAGATTACAAAAATCACCACGAGGGCCAGTGCTTCCAGACGGAACAATACCGTCAGGGCAAATACGACCACGAGCACTCCGAACAACCGCAGATGCTGCGCCAAGACTCCTGCCATCAACAGCAGACAAACTATCGGCGTCTCCATCCCCAAATACGCCGCCGTCAGAACATATGGCATGACGCACCATCCGACCAACGACTTTCGCCAGCGGATGTCGGCGACGTGACAGTACCAACAATAGAACTGAATGATCCCAAAAACAGCGAAAAACTCGACAAGCCGCACCGAGCGAACGACATCGCCAGTCCAAGCGGAGAGCGCCGTCAACACCAGGACAAATCCTGTCGAGGAACTGGCTTTATACACTTGCCCTATGTTATAGACCCATCCGAAACCTCGAAAATACATATCGACGATTCTGGCATGGATATAGACATCGTCGGCCAAAGGAGAGAAGAGCGTTGGCCAGGCTGCCGCAAGGCCAACAATGATTCCAATATATCGGTAGTCAATCTTCAACATATCCAACTCGGATAATACGTGCAGTCCCGGCGTTCCACGAGCATGACGCTCCCTCCTGCCGCCCTCGCCACGCCTTGTCCCGAGGCAGCGAGGCGGACACTTGCCCACGCGACACGCCTCCCCCCCCCCCCCCCCCCCCCCCCCC
>JAEZBW010000316.1 GCA_023426765.1 Bacillota bacterium | reverse complement strand
ACCGCGACATCACCGCCTACGGCCGGTTCGAATCCCTGTATACCGAGGCCCGGCGGCTGGGCGTGGCCTTTTTCCGCCACGACGCCGCCTCGCCGGCCCAGGTGGAGCGATTGGGGCCGGACCTCGTCGTGGCTGGTTGCGACCGTCTTCTCGGTCGCGAGGTCCGGTTGCGGCCCGACGTGGTCATCCTGGCCGCGCCTCTGGTTCCGTCCGGCTTGGACGAACTGGCAGGACTTTTTGACCTGCCGCGCGGCCATCTAGGCTTTCTAGCCGCCGCCCACCCCGTGTTCGCGCCGGTGGACCTGCCCCGGCCGGGCCTTTTCGCCGCCGGCCTGTGCCTTGGCCCCAAACCCCTGGACGAATCCGTGGCCGAAGGGCGGGCGGCGGCCATGCGTGCCCTGGCCTATCTGGCCGGCCAGGCCTGAGCTTGGGGATTTTTCGGGACTGGGCAGACGAAGCGTTTTTTGCTATGCGGAGAACCGTTTTCGACAGCCAGATCGTCGCCAAACAGGAACTCCATGTCGCCAAAGCCCTTTCGCAAAGCCATCGTCCTTGGCATCGACGGCCTTGATCCCGGCCTGTGTCGTCGGCTTCTGGCCGCCGGCCGGCTGCCCCAGTTGGCCCGGCTGGCAAGCGGTGGCCGCTTCGTCTCCCTGGCCACGTCCAATCCGGCCCAGAGTCCGGTGGCCTGGACGAGCCTGGCCACCGGAACCAATCCCGGCCGCCACGGCATTTTCGACTTTATCGTGCGTGCCCCGGGGACCTATCTGCCACGCCTGTCGCTGACCCGTCCCGGCCCGGGCGGCGCGCCGCTGCCGGCCTATGACTGCGAGACCTTTTTCGAGGTCGCGGCCAAGGCCGGACTGCCGACCACCGTGGTACGCTGGCCGGTGAGCTATCCGCCGGCTTTTGGCCAGGCCACGGTCCTGTCCGGACTCGGCGCGCCCGACGTCAAGGGGCGGCTTGGCAACTACGTCCAGTACGCCGAGAAGGCGGCCGGCCAAGGCGGCCGGGGCCGCTTCGTGCCCGTGCGGTTTGCCGACGGCAAGGCCACCCTGGCCGTGGAAGGCCCCATGGCCGTGGTCGCCGGCCGCAAGACCCCGGCCGTGGTCCCCTTGGCCCTGGCCCGGCAGGACGGCCGCCTGGGCTATACGCTGTGCGGCCAGTCCGGGAGCCTTGGGCCGGGGCAGTGGTCGCCCTATCTTTTCGTGCAGTTTGAAACCGGGCAGGGTGCTCCCGTGGCCGGCTTGGCCCGGCTGTGGCTGGGCCGCCTGGACCCCTTGGAACTCTACCTCGGCCCCATCCAGATCGACCCGGCCACGCCCTGCCTGCCCATCGCCGCGCCGGCCGGCTACGCCGCCGAGCTGGCCGACGCCCTTGGCGGCCCCTATTCCACCCTGGGAATGCCCGAGGAGACCAAGGGACTCACTGACGGCGTCATGACCGACGAGGCGTTTTTGGCCCTGTGCGACGACGTGACCCGCGAGCGCGAGGCCATGCTCGACTTCGAACTGGGCCGGTTCCGCGAGGGTCTGCTCTCCGTGGTCTTCGACACCTCCGACCGCATCCAGCACTGTTTCTGGCGGTTGGCCGACCCGACGCATCCCCTTTACGACGCAGCCGAGGCGGCACGCCTGGGGCCGGTCATCGACGACCACCTGGCCCGCATGGACGCCGTTGTGGGCAAGGTCATGGACGCGGCCGGCGACGATACAGCGCTTTTTGTCTGCTCGGACCACGGCTTTTGTTCCTATACCCGGTCGATCAGCCTCAACGCCTGGCTCGTGCGCGAAGGCTACATGAAGCTCACGCCCCACGATCCGGCCGACAGCGGGGAGCTGTTCCGCCATGTGGACTGGTCCGCCACCCGGGCCTTTGCCCTGGGTTTCGGCTCGGTGTGCCTCAATGTGGCCGGCCGCGAACCCCAAGGCGTCGTGCCCCCGGACGAGGCCAATACCCTGGCCGGGGAACTGGCCGCCAGACTTACCGCCGTGACCGACGGTCCGGCCTCGCCCATCGCCGCCGTCCACCGCCGGGAAGCCCTCTACAGCGGCCCCCTGGCCGGGGCGGCCCCGGACCTCGTCGTCGGCTGCCGGCCGCCGTACCGCCTGGCCTGGACCTCGGTCATTGGCGGCACGGGCGGCGAGGTCTTTGCCGACAACCGCCAAAAATGGTCGGGCGACCACTGCGTGGACGGCGCCTTCGTGCCGGGTTCGCTTTTTTCCAACCTGCCCCTGGCCGCTGCCGACGGCGTGTCGCAAACGCGTCTGGCCGCCACGGTCTGCCGAAGCCTGGGACTGCCGCCAGCCTCCCACATGGACGCCGACTTGTTGTCATCCTGACAAAGTGGCCTTGACGCGGTCCTCTCTGATCCTTACTATTTCGAAAACTAACTATTAATCCCAAAGGAACAGCCATGACCGATCCACTCGACACCTGCGCCCGCGAGCTGCTCGACGTCATGCCGCTTGTCATGCAGGATCTGCGGCGCACCATGCGCAGCCAGAGCGCCCCGGACCTGCGTGTGCCGGAACTGCGCAGCTTGGCCTTTTTGCGGCACAATCCCGGCTCCAACCTCACCGATCTGGCCGAATACATTGGCGTCTCCCTGCCTTCGATGTCCAAGCTCGTCGATACCCTGACCTACCGGGGATTTATCGAACGCACCCCGGACGCCCAGGACCGCCGCCGGGTGCGTCTGGGCCTGACCGAGGCGGGCTACGCTATCCTGGCCAAGGCCCGGGAAGCGGTGAAGGCCTCCTTTGCCGCCAAACTCGCCGGCCTGGGTCCCCAGGACGTGGAACTCGTCACCGGAAGCATGCGCCTTTTGCACACGCTGTTCACCCAGCCCCAGGAAAACGGTGTGACGAGCGCCTAGCGCGCCGCCAGGCCGTCTTGTCATTGGTCTGGCATAACCGGTTTCCGCGTTCTCCATGCCGACTCCAAACGCCAAGGTCCGGGAATTGCTGTTGCGTTCGTTTCGCCACCGCAATTTCCGGCTGTTTTTCGCCGGGCAGTTCATTTCCCTGACCGGCACCTGGATGCAGTCCGTGGCCGTGTCCTGGCTGGTCTACCGCCTGACCGGCTCCAGCCTGGCCCTGGGGCTGACCGGCTTTGCCAGCCATATTCCGGTCTTTGTCTTCGGTCTTTGGGGCGGCTGCCTGGCCGATCGGGGCAACAAACGCCGCATCCTCATCCTGGCCCAGACCGCGGCCATGGTCCAGGCCCTGACCCTGGCCTGGCTGACCCTCTCCGGCTCGGCCGCCCTGTGGCAGGTCATCGGC
>JAEZBW010000282.1 GCA_023426765.1 Bacillota bacterium | reverse complement strand
ATGAAATGGCCATTGGATCCTGGGTTGGGTATTTCGGCGAGGCCGGAGCGGGCATCGGCCTTCTGGGCGCTTCCATCATCAACATGTCCATTAAGGAATTTGCCCAGACCGCCATCTCCACCAAGGAGACCCAGTATGAAAAGGCTTATGCCTATTATTACGACCGCAAAAACAGCCTGAACCGAAAAATATCCATCCGGGACGACAAGGGATGGTATGACGCGTTTTACAACCTCATTGAAACCAGCCCGAAATATCTGAATGAACGGATTAACGCGGACATTGAACGGTATGTCAGAGCCATCTGGGATGACCTGGAGCTTCTGACCGCCCAGGGCATTATCGGCCAGCAGGGGAAAAGCAGCACTATTACCGGCGGGGGCGCCTACCTGAATAATGACCTGATGGAAAGGCTTTCCAACAATTACGCCTCAACCCTGAACGCATCGCTGAAGCTGATATTAAAGCAGGTGATTGAGGATTATGAGTGGAATGAACGGCAGAAGTTTAAAAAAGAATATGGGGACAAGGTGATGTCCGAGCTGAACCGGGAGTATACCGTTCGCGTGAAGGTGAAAAGCCATGACGGGCTGCAGGTGACGGCTGGGTTTGAAAGCGGCAATACGCGGTGGCAGGGTCTTACCGACCACGAAGGAAACTGGGAATTTCGCTTTACACTATTGGGCTACCTGAACGCCGGTGCGCCGAAGAAGATTTTTGCGAGGGATGGGATGGGGAATTACATTACCCATGATTTCAACCTTGAAATGAGTGATATAATCATCGGAGAAACCAATACCTTTGACATTCATTACCCCAAAACCGTCAAGGTTGGAGAATTCTTTGACATTCGCATCGAGAAAAATGGCGAACCCTATGACCGGGTGGAAATAAGCTCAACCAATCCGGTTTTGCCATTCGTATATGAAGCGAATAATAGAAAGGGCCATTGCGTTCCCGCACAGGCCGGAACATACGAAATACAGGTACGCGACATGATCAACGACCGGGTGTATACCGTTCCGATTACCGTGGAAGAAAGTGAATTGTCGCTGAAGGTAAAAAATGATATCGCACGGTATGACTTTAGCGCAACTTATGAACCGCCGGATTACACCAGCATGTATATGGTTGACAGCGCCTATGGCCAAAATTATCAACCCGAGTTTTTCGTGACCTTCCAGGAAATAGTCCCCGGAAAAGCCGATCATTCCTACATTAGTGTGAACTATGAACATAAGGATTACTGGAATATCACACACAGGTTAATCCCCTCATTGGATGAGGTGAACCTGAACGATTACGTTGTTAAATCCGCCACATGGTATGAACCATAACCGGAAGAGAGAAAAGGTATCCTAAAGAAAAGCTTATCAAGGGGGAAGGAAAATTACCGTCCCCCTTTACCAACGTCTCAATACCTGTGTACGGTGACTTCGGGGTAAATGGATGAAGCTGCATCCAGCAGTGTTGACGGCATTCCCTTCAGGTGCCTGTTAAAAAAATCAAGGATATAGTGGTTCATAATTTCAATCTGACGTTCCTTCGGAATGCTGCCTAGAAATCCGGAAAGCCTTCCCACTGCGGGAATAAGCGAATTCAAGTCGGAAAAGTCCATGTGCTTCGCGCCGCTGATCTGTACCACATAATAGTTCTTTTCCTTCTCACTATAGCCTGTTTGTATTGAATATTTTTCTTCCCCGCCATGGGTCAATACCATGAAGGGCTGGTCTATTTCCTTGTCCGGTGCATCCCCAAAGGGTGAACCATCCATATTGACAAACGCCTTTATCCGGTCATCCTCCAGGCAAAGCTGACCTGACGCCGCACCGCCGAAGGAATGACCGAAAGCTCCCAGGTTGGACACATCCAGTTTTCCAAAGAAAATGCTTTCTTCGCTGCCATCGTTCATTTCAAAGACCTTGTCTGCGATGAATTGCATGTCTTTACTCCAGTTCTTCACACTGACATTGTTCACAGGCGCATTTCTGAGAATGGCCTTATGAAATTCACCGCTTTCGGTATCCGCGACCGTTTGTTTGGCTGCCTCGACTGCCTTTGCAGTATCGGTAGAAAGCTCGCGTTTCTGTTTTTCACTGTATGGAACCAGGGTTTCGTCAGGGTAAATACAGGCGAAATCCTCATAGGGATGTCCCACCGCGTATACGATATAACCCCGGCTGGCCAGCTCCTCCATCTGAATCACATTTTGTCCGCTGAACATTGCCCCGCCCCCTGAAAACAGGATGACCGGGTATTGTTTCTCCGCCTCACAGACATCCGCATTCAGAGAACTATGTGTTTTCACCAAGGTAAAATGACCGAAAAGATCGGGCAGGCCTCGGTATTCTGAAAAAAGGCGAATAGCCTCTCTGCTGCTGATCCAGCGGGCAACCTGCTTCCCTTCGGTATTTGAGGCAGGGTACCATACCTGTACAGGAACATTTCTGTGATTGTTGGTTTCTGAAAGCCGTTCCTCCCTGGATAAGTCCATAAAGGACATGTACGTAGTCCCCACTGGATAGGGACCCTTTGGAGCAGGCAATTGAACCACGGGGAAAAGTAAAGGCAGCGCAATGGATAGAACAGCAAGGGGAACAAAGAAGATTAAACCAAGCTGCCTGAGGACTTTACTGATTTTTTTCTTTCGTGCAGCCTTTTTGGCAAGTTCTGCAAGCAGCAGTGCAATAGCCAGAATAAAGGCCGGAATGCTATGAATGCGACAGCCTTCGGTCAGAAAGCTGATAACACCGGTTAAAATGGCAAAGCCGCCAGCATACAGGCAGGGGTTCTGCTTTTTAAACAGCAGGCTAATCATAGAAAACAAAAAAAGAACAAGAAACAGGGCTTCAAACACTCTCATGGCAAATCATCCTCCTGTTCATTACGTTATCAGCCTTGCCTTACGCGAACCTGTATGCAGCCTTAAGGCAACCTTAAAATCTTTGTCAATTCCATGAACTCCTCTCTCAGGCGTAAATTCCTTATCACCTCTCTAATCCCCTACCTCCTCCACCCGGTGCCGGAGCAGGCGTAAATTCTTCACCTTTTCATCTGCTTGGTGTGCTATAATGGAAAAAAACAAAGGTGGATCTGGATGGATCAGGTAAAAGACAAAAAAATTCTATTGGTTGAAGATGAGCCCGAGCTTTTGCAGATGCTGGAAACCATATTGAAAAAGGATGGTTTTCATCAGGTTTTCGGGGCTTCAACTGCCCTGGAAGCCCTGTCCCTTACTGCAAAATGCAGGCCGGATGCAGCGGTTCTGGATGTGATGCTTCCCGACGGGGATGGGTTTTCCCTGCTGGGAGAAATTAAAAAAATACGGGATATTCCGGTTCTGTTTCTGACGGCTATCATTAATCTCATCTCAAACAGTGCAAAGCATAACCGGGAGGGCTGCAATATTTCCATTGCCGTTCGGCCTTCAGAAGATAAATATGCCTGTTTGATCATTTCGGATACCGGTACGGGGATATCCAAAGATATCATTGAAAGGCTGAATGAACAGGATTATTTAAGCGCCTGGACAAAACAGTCTCATGGACTGGGACTGATCATTGCCAAAAGCATTGTTGAGGTTCATCAGGGGCAGTTGATCCTTGAAAGTGCGGGCGGAAAGGGTACGAGGATAACAATCCGGCTTCCCGTACAACAATGATGCGGGTATATTCATACTCCCTTTGGAGCGGGAAAAATGCTTCCTTTCGACTAATGTGGGATACAAACACATAATAGCTGATAAAATTTCTAATATTTTCATGAAAACTTGCAACGATGGTGACATCTCCTTCAATAAATCTTAAATCAGCTCACTGAACAATTCTTTCACATCCACCGATAAGCCCTTGAATACCAACGACTCAGCCATGCTTCCTTTTTTGTAATGATTCAGCAGATCAATCCCACATTCTGCAAAGGTGTATACCATAATGCCCTGCTGCCGCGTATCGATAATCCAGTACTCCTGAACACCCGACAGCATATAGGTGTTCAGCTTGTCAATCATGTCCTTGCTTCGCGTACTTTCCGAAAGAATTTCAATAACCAGCGTTGGCGTACCCATATACTTGCCTTTTTCATTCACGTTGTTTTCCAGGTCGCAGGCAACAAGAACATCGGGCTGCATCACATCCGGTACCTTAATATCCTTCTTTTTAAAATGTACATCAAACGGAGCCAGAAACACCCTGCATTTCTTGCCCTTAAAATAAGCGTTATAAATTAAATGCAACCTTCCCAGTAATTCCTGATGCGCTATGTTCGGGGAACCCATCAAATAGATTTCACCATTGATCAGTTCCATTCGCAGCGTACTTTTCTCACTAATCTCCATAAACTCTTCATAGGAGACCTTTTTTCCGCCGTATTGATAATCCAGCGCGTTTTCCCGGACAGTAAAATACTGCTCAATATCCGTTACATAGGGTGTGAGCCTTGCTGTCTTTTTCCCGTTTTTTGTGATCACAACATCGGTTTGCTGTTCAACAATGTCCATGTATTTGCCGAAGTTTTTCTTCAGCTCGGTTGCGGTTACTGTAATTCCTTCCCCGTAACTGACTGATTTCATAAGATCACCCTTTCGTATGGACGAAGGAAGGGTTCTATGCCTCCCAATGTCCATTGTCGTGTACATTATTATACCATAAAATGTGCGAAATATTCAATCAAAATGTGCGATAAAATGTGCGAAACCGATGTTTGCGTGTTCGAACATAAGTTGTCACCAAAGCTCGTCAATTTCATATGCTGATATTACAATAGGGCCAGTACAAATGTTTCAAATGAACGGAGGTGTTTAGTATGCCTGATGGGTTTGATCCTTTCTTTCGTCCAAGGTTTCGCCCGAGGTTTAGACGCAGATTTATAAGATTTCCTATTGTACCGTTTTTCTTTTTCCCGCGATTCAGACGCAGATTTTTCTAACGAAAGAACCTTATGCAGTGGTTAATATCCCAATGAAATCGTAAGCTGAACACAAAGCTGATAAATCATAAGTCGATAGGTTTCCATCGGCTTATGATTTTCTGTTGAAAAAACTGCATTTCGCAGAGGGAACCAGAGAACGATTTTGTGTCATTCAGGGGGTGACAAAACCCCCGTCCCCTGTCAACACAATACGCCCCAATCAATGTGTAAATGTGTAAAAATATTCTAATGACTATTTCATTCTGCTATACTAACAATAGGTAATTGCGAAAGGGATGATAGTATGGTGAGTAGAAGGAAGCAGCAGATTAAAATAGCGATGGCGACTGCCGTTGTAATCTGTACCATGGCTTTAACCAGTTGTACCGGAAGGCATGGGCAGGAAACCAACGTGGATAACCATCCTGCTGAAGTAAATGATATTAATTCGGATACACAGAATCCCAATGCAACCCCAGCTTTATCAGAAGGCGATCATGACCGGCTTGAACAGTGTTTTAAGCTGATCTACACAGAGATTGAAGAAGGATATCCGGATGACTATGCAAAAGAAAAATACAGTGAAGAGTATGACTACATACTGAAACAGGGCTTTGACGCTTTTAAATACCTGAAACAGCAATGCGGAGCGGCCAATGTGGCCGCACGAAGGAAATATACGGCTGAATGGCTGATGTCAGAGATCATAAAGCTACAAAGCGGAGAAGAGCTTAAATATTACAAGCAGCAATATGGAACAACGGTAACCAAACATGCCTGTTATGGGTTAACCGGCCCCGGCGACAGTTTTGAAAAATGGTGCGAACTGAAAAAAGGCGTGGTTATTGAGATAACCGGAATGCTGAACACTGACTGGTATACGGCCAGGAAGGTTGTTCCATCGGAGCCCGCCACCGACGACACGTATAAAGCAAATGGATGCGACAGGGTGGAATTCTGGATTCAACGTGATGACTTTTACTTTATCCACGAGGATAAGCCGATTCAATTCGGCTCCTGTCGGGTGGTCGACGCAGAACAGTACACACATATGGTGAAAAGTGAGCTTGAAGAGCAATGCTGCACGGTACCAAATGAAGATGCGGCATACATCAAGGTTTATGCGGCACCGGACGAGGGAAGCGGTGTTGTTGGGGTTGCATATGAAAATGATCTAATCAGGCCGAAAAAAGATTATCTTGATTCGCGTGCCATCATAAAAGAAGGCGAATGGCTGCTGATTGAAAAGGTCGGGTTTTACTGGGACAACTCGGATGTCGGTTGGGTCAGGGAAGAATATATTACCGAAATCACTGAGGGAATGCAGCCCAGGCAGGGATTCATCCTGAGAAACACAAAGATTTACAGTCAGCCGGATATCAATTCCGTAGCTTTAAACGATACACATCGGGATGTTGAAGAGGCATTGGCCCACAACCCGGTTTCCTGTATTCATATCACAGGGAAAAAGGACGGCTGGTTCGAAGTAAGCGCAGGCGTGAATTCATTTACAGGCTATGTACGGGAAAAAGATGTATATTTTGTCATCACAGAAGATGAAATCATGCTGTATAGCCCGGAAAGCTCCAATGGCTTTTCGTGTCATACTCCTTCTTGAATTAATTATCGTCATCCATGGTATAAGTTCATTTCATCAGCCTTTCCTGTATCGGTGTCATATATAATTTCACTACATTCATGACGATGTATCTTTCGTGAAAACAATTCTGCAATAAAAATGAAACCTGATATACACCTTATGCATCTAACCCGTTGAAAGGATGTGCAACCGTATTGAATGAACAAGAGCAGGCATGGGTGGATCAGCTGCAGGCCGGGCAGATTTCGGCCATGGAACAGCTGATGGATACCTATGGGGACAGAATGAAGCGCACCGCATTCCTGATGACGGGGGACGAAGGCCTGGCTGAAGATTGCGTGCAGGAGATGTTTATCAGCTTCTATTTCAACATCCGTTTCTTTCGGCGGGAAGCCTCCATCGGCACATACCTGTATCGCATATTGATCAATGCCTGCAAACAAAAGCTGCGCAATCAATGGTTTAAAAAAGTCATACCCACCGAAGAACTGCAGGAATACGGCGAGAAAAGCATAGAAGAAGACACCATCCGGCGGATGGGCATTCACAGGGCCCTCGCCAGACTGAAGCCGAAATACCGGGAAGTTTTGGTGCTGTTTTATTTCAACAGGTTAACGGTGGATGAAATCAGCCTGGTGGTGAATGAAAACAGCAATACCGTTAAAACAAGGATGAAAAGAGGCCGCGAACAGTTAAGGCCATACCTGGAAAAGGAGGGATTTGGCGATGGAATACCCCAAAATGCCCGAGGATGAACTTGCAACCCGGATGCATGCCGAAACGGCGCATATGACGCTTTCAGAAGAAAGAAAAAAAGCGATGCTGCATGCGCTGCAAAAGAAAAACAATCCCATTCACCGGTTTCTGGAGCGGGAAATCACAATCCCTGTGAAAACGCTGATTGCCGGGTGCGCCATTATCCTGGTTGTGGCAATTGCGGTGTCTATTCCCCTGCTTCGGGTCAGTGAAGAGGATCTGCAGGAAAACAGGGTCATTATCATCCGTCAGGAAGGAAGAGTATAATGGTTATTCGTATGAAGGGAAAGCACCTTGTGGCAGCATGCGTGATTTTACTGTTTACCGTGCTTGTTATTACAAACTTTGGAGGTCACCTCCTTTATCAATATGCCCTTTTTCTGGACAGAATAGGGTATACCGAAAAGGCTAATGTATATTACAGCAGAATTTCCGATCATTATTCAAAAAACAGCAGCGGCATCGTGGCCGAGTATAAACGGCTGCAGAACATCATCAAAGAAGGTAATTTCAGATATTCCAGTACATTTTCGGTCATTTCCGGTGGATCCATATCTCTTTCAGGATATATTGGATACAAAACTGTAGATGACGTAAATGTTAAGTATGAAACCCTGAAAACAAACAATGCGGCGAACCGCAAATTAATGGCAGAATACACGATTGCCACAGCCATGGTGAATTGGTTTGGAGGAAGAACAGACAGGGCAATTGCACTGCTGGAAGAATTGAAACCTGATGACGAGCGGCTGAAGGCGTTTAGAAACCTACATCTGGCTAATATGTATTTTTATCTGGGAGATACGGATAAAAGCCTGCAAATCATTACCCGTATGAAACCACCGGCTGGTTTGGAAGGGTACCGGGAGGATATTGAAGTTTTAAACCGGTTGTTTTCCGGTGAAGGGGAAATTACTTATGAATATCCAATGATCTACCAATATGCTCCACAGTTTAACTGCCTGGAGGAACCGTTGAAATTCACACGCAGCATGATTGATGCGCTGCAAAGCTTTACTGTGAATGCGAAGGACGGAACGAAAGCAAATAGCATTTCGGGCGTGATAACGCTGGATGGAATACCCCAACAAAACCTGATGGTTTTTGTGAAGAACGCCGAATACCAAAACGGATGGTCCAGCACAATTAGCAGAGGCTACGACTTGACCGGCCTGGGCATTTCCGATGAAGAAGGGCATTTTGAAATAACCGGCATCCCGGACGGTGTTTATGGCTTCATCCTGTATATTCCATGGCAGCGCATTTCAGGGAAGAACATCCGCCTTCATACGGACTTTGATATGGTTTTGAAAGGAAACATTGAAAGGGTGGAGAATATTGCTCTGTCATATCCCATCCAGGTCAACGTGGAGGAGACGGACAATACGCTTGTCTTTCAATGGGATGAAGAACAGTTGCCGGAAGAGTCCTTTATGCTGACCCTGTCTGAACTGGAAGAGACCGACGGGATGCTGTACAGAACCAATAACAGCTATTATGTTCAACAGAAGAAGGGCAATGGGCTGACCATCAACATCCAGGAAGCACAGAAAACAGCATACCGAATGGGGTTCTCGTATGGCGGCAAGCCGGATCCAAGGGAATATATAGAGCCTTTATACCATACAGGGCAATACGGCTATACCTTGTATGGGTATCAGGGAAACAGCATGCTTCACTTCAGCAATGAAGGGATATACCCCAACCACTCCCCGGCGCAGGTGACAATCCACGGCAGCGAATGGACCAGGGAGGATCGGCTGCTTCTGGACGGAAAATTCGAAGAAGCCCGTAAGGCATATGAAGCGCTTTTGGAAAATGATCCGGAGAATATCCATGCCCTGAAGGTTTTAAGCAAAATGTATGACTACGGGTATATCGCACCAGAGGAAGACCATCCGATCTATGATCTGGGCGGGAAGGATGATGAGCGGGCATTGCTGTTGCTTCAAAGGCTCGACACCCTTGTTGGCGGTAATGATATCAAAAACGTTCTGGCGGATCAATATAAAGACTTGAAGCAATATGACAAGGCAGTAGAGCTTCTGGCTATTGTTCAGAACGGAAATCCAAACCCATTCACTGAACTGGAAATAGGCCGGATACACCTGTACATGAACCGGTTTACGGAATCGGTGAAATACTTTCAACACTATACGCAGATGACGGGGAGAGGAACGCTGGATCTTTTTCGACCGGCGATACTGATGAATGATGCAGATTTGCTGACAGAAGGTGCAGGAGTATACAAAACGGTTATTCATACAGACATTCGTGACCTTGTGGATGCGTATACCGGGATGCAAAAAGAAGAGTATAAAGCTTTCTTCGAAATGGTGGCACAAAACCGGATAGAAGAAGCCCAAAGCTGGCTAAACGGGCGGAATGATGAACTGGGTTACTTCCTGAAGGCTGTATTCATGTTAACACGGGATACCAACGGAATGAGTTATGAGGAAAAGAAAAACGCCTTCCGCCAAATCCATCAGCGGGTACAAAACCCGGTATTGGAC
>JAEZBW010000255.1 GCA_023426765.1 Bacillota bacterium | reverse complement strand
GCGTTAATGCTTATCCCGCAGGCGGCAGCAATCTCGCGGATAAAAAACAGTCCTTCCGGTTTTGACATACAGTGGCCTCACTTTCTGAAACAGATGAAAAAAATGTCTAAACAGTTAGAAATGTGACGTTTTCTCTTGACTCTCGTGTTAACACGAGGTGTATGATCAGAATATCATCAAATACCATTTTTATCAAGAATACAACTCCCCTTTCTTCCTTTATATGCGGAGATTACCCCTTTCAAGCTTTACGAGCTGTCGGGAGTGTGCTCTATTTTGATGTGAGGTGCAGATATGACTAAAAGGCTTATCAGTATAGTACTACTCATTTGTCTTATATTTACTTTTATCCCCTTTAATGTATTCGCATCGGAACAAAATGGCAGCGCGAATCCAGTGCCCAAACCATTCAACGATGTGTTGGAAACCGACTGGTATTATGAATCTGTGAAATACGCCGTTGAAAGCGGTATTTTTAAAGGGGTTGGAGACAATTCCTTCTCACCGGGCGGCACCATGACACGGGGAATGTTTGTGACCGTTTTGGGCCGTATCGCTGGAATTCAGGCATCGGATTACCCATGGCAGGACAATTTCTCCGATGTGGATGCGAGTGCCTGGTATGCCCCCTATGTTGTGTGGGCGTCAGAGAACAATATCACCAAAGGCATCGGAAACAATAAATTTGGTCCGGATGAACTTGTCACCCGCGAACAGATGGCCGTCTTTATTGTACGCTTCTTTGAAGCGCTGGGTATCGATTTCAGCGGACCGGATGAAACTGCAGAAGGAACTGATGTCAAGCCGGCGGAAGATCCCGCGGATGAGCCAAAGGATCTTTCCAGCGTGTCCGATTGGGCAAAGGATTCGGTACTGCGTTTGTGGAAAGCTGGAATCTTCAAGGGGGATGAAAACGGGTATTTCAATCCGCAATCCAATGCCACCAGAGCGGAAGGCGCTACTATCAGTATGCGCGTCCATCAGTCAGCGGAGCAATGGTATGAAGAACACTCAGGCGCCCCTTCCGAAGATAATGACGATGACATCACCGGCAACACCGAGGGAGCTGCCAACGGTACAGTCCCGGGCAGCACCAATACAAGCAATAACAGCAATGATAACAGCAGTGACGATGATGGCGGAAGCAGCGATGATGACAGCAGCGGAAACATCAGATATACTGTCGGCTTCCAGACCAACGGCGGCAGTGCAATAGACACTGTTTCCGTACCGCGCGGCGGCACCCTTTCAAGCCTTCCGATACCGCAAGGGATGGGCTTCGTTTTTCTGGGCTGGTACACCGACGCGGCGTTAACCACACAATTTACAGCCGGGAACGCCGTCAATTCCAATCTCACCCTTTATGCAAAATATGCAGAGCTTCAAAGTATTACCCAGATGGAGGACGAGCGTTTCGCCCTTGCCGATCAACAGACCTCTCTTACCTTTACTCTTGCTGCGAGCAGCTCCATGACGAACAGCGAGGTTCTGAACGCAATCACACTGGCGCGGGCAGATGAAAGCGAGCCGGAGGCATTGGCGGTTTTGCCGGGAACCGACGAAAACAGCTTCATCGTCTCGGCAGACGGCGGCTTCACCGCTGGGGCCGCTTATACGCTTACCCTGAATGAAGATGCTCTGAGTTTTTCCGGCCGGGAACAGAATTATCGAGTTTGTAACTTTACTATTGCACAACAGGAATCGGACGACCTTCCGCTCAGCAGCGATATTATTTATATCCAGGCAGATGAATTGTCCGATATTGTTAAAAATGGTGTGGAGGTTCCTTCTCTCTCCGCTCCGCTTGTCAGCAACGAGGAAATAACCGAAATTTACGGCACCTTTACTTACACGGACGCAGACACTCTGTCACCGGGAGACACGCTGTGCATCTATACCGGTAATACCGTTCCAAATACAGATGCCAGCAACGCAGATCTGGTTGACACTGAAATTGCCTATATTGCCGTTACGGGTGTCAGCGGCACCACCGTCAGCTATACCGGGGCTTCTGCCCGGAATGTGCTGGCGCTGCCGGACACTCTCCCGATATATGTGGGTGCGCAAAGCCCAATCACCCATTACACGGCGGAAGGGACAAGCTTTACAACAGACATGGAGGAGCTTGATTTTTCCGATTTTTCCGCCATGGGGCTGAACGCCGGTACTACGCTGGATGTGGGAGACTACCTCTTCTTTTATACAAACCCCAATTTTCCTGATGTCGGAGACTTAAGCGCGGAAGACATTCTCGGCTATGCCGTAGTAAATGATGTCGTTACAGGCAGTGACAATACATCCGTTACGGTTACCTACGAAACCGTCACCGAGGAGGAAATGCGTGAAGGGTTGAGCTATTATTCCCGCACCCCTGTCAGCGGCGAGACGCTTCTTGGGGACACCGATATTGCACGCCTGGAGGAAAGCCTGGAGCAGCAGGCAATGGACAGCGGCTTTGCCCGGGATGCGGCAGTGTACTTAAGTACGGTCGCGATGGCGACAAACGGCTTTGAAGACGCTGCCGGGGGCCGCAGCATCACGGTGCCCGAGCTTAGCGCTGTTTATGCCGGCGCTGCCTCGCAGCAAAGCCTTATGGACTCGGTTCAAGTCAGGGTGAACGCATCCATCGGCTCAGGCACCCGGAAAATCGGAAGAAGTGGTGTACGCGCAGAGATCACGGTCAACTTTGAGGTGCCCGTTTCCGCCGGTGATAACGAGGTGATTATCAGTGGATCAGCTACCTTCGTAGAGGAAGTCAGCATTTCTCTGGACGCTTCCGGAAGCCCCGTCTGGGATCATTGGTGGTTTATCTACTGGATCAAGGACTATAATATTTACTCCTACACAAATGTTTACAATTATACCGGCATGTTCATTGAAGCACAGGTCCGCTCACAAGGCGGCGGAGTGTCCATGGACATATCCGACGAAATACAGGAGCTGCTCACGAGCACCGACTCCGCGGAAATCATCTCCGGCGCCGGCGACCTGCTGGATGCATACTGCGACCTTATTCAAGGCGGATCAGACTGGATAGAGCTCTTTGAACAAAACATATTTGATAAAAGAATCCCTGTCCTGTTCGGTATCATTCAGATCAAAATCAGTGCGGATTTTGTTGTCAGCGCTTATATCAACGTGGCTCTCGGCACCAGCTTTGAATATTCCGACGGCACCTGCTACGCTTTTTATGGCGGGATCTTTGCCAGAAACTTCAGAAGCTATACCATTGACCTGGCGGACGAGGTGCTTACCTTCCGCTTCTATACCCTCGGCGAGCTGGGAATCCGGGCGGGAATCCGGCTGGAGCTTGCAGTCGGGCTGTTCAACTGTGATTGGAACAGCGTGGGGTTTACGGCGGAGGCCGGCGTATATGGAAAGCTTTATGGTTATTTCTATTATGAATATACCAAAGTGAACAGTGTCTCCTCAAGCCTGAGCACCGGCGCACTGTATTTTGAGCTTGGCATCTATCTGGAGATCAATTTCGTAGCCCAGGTGTGCGACGGCCAAATAAGCTCAACGTGGACGCTGTATGAAAATGAGTGGCCTCTTCTGTATGCCGGTTCACGCTACCCGGCCGTCGACTTTGTCTCAAATGAAACACCTGAGATAAGGCTGAAGGATGAAATCAAGTCCTTTACCCTGCCCGAAAGCTTCCTTTACATGAGAACACTGGATCTGCAGGAAGGCTCTTATGTCAATAATATCTATCCCCTTTCCGATTTCAATGTTACCTTCACCAATAACAAGTTTTCCATGAACGGGAATGAAGTGGTAGCGGCACCGGACAGGAATGACCACATACTGGAATGCGATATGACCATCGCATGGCGGCATAATACGATGGCGTTCTCGTCGCTGCCCATCTCGCGCACCTATCACATCCACTGGGACAATGTGGATGAGAGCGGCTATCAGTTATCCTTTGATTCACTCGGCGGCAGCTATGCGAACTCGATTCACGGCCTTTACCTGCAGCCGATCACCCTGCCCACACCGGTTAAAACCGGGTATAGCCTTGCCGGCTGGTATTCTGACAATGCATATACGCAGCAGTTCACTTCCCCGACAATGCCGGCGGAGAACCTGAGGCTGTACGCAAAATGGGATCCAAACCGCAATACACCCTATGTGGTTTACCATTACAAACAGGATCTCACCAATGAGTCAAGCTACACCCTTGCGGATACCGAAAGGCTTACAGGGACCACCAACATCTCGGTGACCCCCGGTGTGAAATACTATACGGGCTTTTCATCGCCTGGTACACGTTCGGTGATCATTGCACCCGATGGCAGCACATCCATCAGCTATTATTATACGCGAAACAGTTATTCCCTGACCTTTGACGCACGCTTCACAACCAGCAGTGATCCTTACGATGATTACAAACTTGGAGATGATCCCGGTAAGGTTTCCGATTATCTCAAAACGATTATGGTGAAATACGGTGCGCGAGTCTCCATTCCCGCGTTTACAAGATCCGGCTGGTATGTATCGCAGTGGTCTCCCACCTCTGCATCGCAGTTGCCTTCCACCATAGAGCAGGATATGACCATGCCAGCGCATGATTTGAGCTTCAAAGCTTCCTGGACACTGGGCACCTATACGGTTATCCTTGATGCCAACGGCGGAAGCGTGGATCCTGCCAGCAAGACGGTGATCTACACCTGGCAGTATGGTGGAGTGCCCACTCCCTGGCGTATAGGTTATACTTTCGCAGGATGGTATTTCTCTGAAGACGAGGAAGATAATGCATATGGAACACGGTTGACGTCAGATACTGTCAAGGTTCCCGGCAACCATACCCTCTATGCCAAATGGCAGGCGTTGGACTATACCGTTACCTTTGATGCCAACGGCGGCGACCTGGAAACCGGCAGCAAGACGGTGACCTACCATTCCAGGTATGGCGATTTACCCATCCCTGTAAAGCCAGGCCATACCTTCCTTGGCTGGTATCTGTCTGAAGACGGAAATGGAACCGGAACACAAGTGCAGGAAGACAGTAAAGTCGACATTGCAGACAGCCATACCCTTTATGCCAAATGGTTCAGGTGGGCCTTTACGGTTACCTTTGATG